>JAHBTB010000007.1 GCA_019638795.1 Fimbriimonadaceae bacterium
AGGACAACATGATCGAGTGGGAGGGTTACACCGACCCGCGCACGGGCCTGCGCTTCTATTCGCTGTACGGCGAGCACCGCAAGCCGACCCCGGCGATGCTGGAGGGGGTGGACGTGTTGGTCTACGACGTGCAGGAGGTGGGGGCCCGTTACTACACGTTCATCTGGACTCTGGCGCTGTGTCTGGAGGCGTGCCGGGAGGCGGGGGTGCCGGTGCTGGTGCTCGACCGGCCCAACCCGATCGACGGGGTGACGGTGGAGGGCCCGGGGGCCGACCCGGCCTACGCGAGCTTTGTCGGGCTGTACCCGTTGCCGGTGCGGCACGGCATGACGGTGGGCGAGGTGGGCCGTCTGTTGGTGGAGCGGTACATCCCCGGGGCCGAGATCGACGTGGTGGAGACGGACGGGTGGGACAGGCGCGACCTTTTTCCCGCGACGGGGCTGCCTTGGGCGCTGCCGAGCCCGAACATGCCGACGCCCGACACCGCCCTGGTTTATCCGGGGCAGTGCCTGCTGGAGGGCACGAAGCTGAGCGAGGGCCGGGGGACGACGCGGCCCTTTGAGATCTTTGGCGCGCCCTACATTGACGGCTGGCGGTTGGCCGAGGAACTGAACGCCACCGGTCTGGGGGGCGTGGTGTTCCGGCCGGTGCAGTTCCAGCCGACCTTCCAGAAGCACAAGGGCGAGGTGTGCCAGGGGTGTTTTATCCATGTGTCCGACCCGGGCACGTTCCAGCCGGTGCGGGCGACGGTGGCGTTGTTGCACACGGTGCGCCGGCTGTGGCCCGACGCCTTTGCCTGGCAAGACCCGCCGTATGAGTACGAGCACACCTTGATGCCGGTGGACATCTTGTGGGGTGGGCCGTGGCTGCGCGAGGGGGTGGACGCGGGGACGCCGTTGGCGACGCTTTTTGAGCGGATGGACGACTCTTTGGCGGACTGGGCGGGGCCGAAGGCCCCCTGTTAACCTTGCGTTAACCTGGGGCGGACGAAATATACTTCGCCAGTCCCGTGTTTGCACTCTGTTAGTCGGAGCCATTTTATGAAGAAAGCGTTCACCCTCATTGAACTCCTCGTGGTCATCGCGATCATCGCGATCTTGGCCGCCATCCTGTTCCCGGTCTTCGCGCAGGCGAAGGTCGCCGCCAAGAAGACGTCCGGCATCTCGAACGTGAAGCAGCTGGCCGTCGGCGTCCAGATCTACATGGGCGACTACGACGACATGTTCCCGCGGAACGACGACTGCATCGACAAGTCGTCTCTCAACGGGGAACTGAACTCCAACCCGTTCCCGCCGAACGGCATCGGCGTGGGGTGCACGACGAGCCGGTACTACTACCGCGCGAACCACTTCTCCTGGCAGAAGTGGATCATGCCTTACGTCAAGAACGTGTCCATTTTTGAGAACCCGATGCGGGTGAAGGACCCCACCCAGTGGGCGAACAACGGCCAACTGGTCTACGGCTGGGTGCTGAACGGCGGCATCACGGGTTCGCTGGACACCTATAACCGTTCGGCGACGTTCAACCGTCAGTTCCGCAACCCGTTCCGGGGCGGTTCGCAGACCGGCCTGCCGAGCGTGGCCGACGTCGCGCTGATCCTGGAACTTCCGCTGGAGCCGACCGCCTTCTTGGCCGGTGCGTCGGTGGACTCGGAAGGGGTGGCCCCGGCGGTGAAGGTGTATCCGATGGCGATCAAGGAGTTTTGGCGCTACCGGCTGATGAAGGGCAGTCTGGCCGACTGCATCGCCCGCACCAACGGCACCCAGGTCGACACGGCCAAGGCTCCGTCGGGCGGCATCTCGATCGGCTTTGCCGACGGCCACGCCAAGTTCCTGACGGCGGGCGACTTCTTGGGTAAGACGCCGAGTAAGTCGGAGTACCTGGGCGTGGACGCGAGCAGCCCCACGGCGGGTTGGACGTACCCGACCAATGCGGAGTGCGCCCTGGGGACGACCTCGACCGGCAACTTCGGCATCACCGCGCCGAACATCAACATCAACTACCCGATGTGGGCCCTCGGCGAATGAAGGCGTGGGCTCTGGCATCCGTGGCGGTCGTGGCTTTGGTCGGCTGTCAGCCGACCGAGGTCACCCCTGACCAAGCCAAGGCGATCGCGGCCGAGTCGACTCCGGCCAAGTTCGACGAGGAAATGAAAAGGCAGGGCAAGGGCGCCGAACTGGAAGAGGCGAAGAAGAGGGAAGCGGAGTACCTCAATGCGGGACGCCAAGGCAGTGGCGGCAAGTCCGACACGCCCAACGACCCCAACGCCAACCCATGAGCGAGCATCGGGACGGGGGGCGCTTGGGCGCCCCTTGTCTCGAATCAGGGCGTGATCCGGGCCCCTAGGCTTTATACTGGAGTCTCATGAAGCTTGTCGTGTGCGTCATCCACTGCCGAGACAAGGGCCGGCTGACGGACGAACTCGTCAAACAGGGGTTCAAGTTCACCGTGATCGGGTCCAGCGGCGGCTTTTTGCGCGAGGGCAACGCGACGCTTCTGATCGGCACCGAGGACAGCGAGGTGCCCCGGCTCAAGTCGGTGATCCAGGCCAACTGCCAGTCCCGCGAGCAGCTGGTCAACGTGATGCCGTTTGAGAGTGCGCCCCCGGGCGCCTTCATCCCGAGCCCGGTCAACGTGCCGGTGGGAGGGGCGGTCGTCTTTGTCATCGACGTCCATGAGTTCGTCCGTTTCTGAGCCGGTGGCGGGGGCGGCGGCACGGGTCGCGGCCAGACTTGCCGCCGCTCCGCCAGGGCCGCAGGTGGTGCTCTTCTACGGCGAGGCAGGCGGCACGGCCCCTCGACTGGCCGCGGAGTTGGCCGCGGCTTGGCTGTGCCCGAACAGCGACGCCTTGGGCGGTTGCGGAGACTGTGCGGTCTGCCGGGCATTCGCGGCCGGGCGCGCGGTGGACTTCCAGCACATCGTCCCCTATGGCGCGGGCCGGTTCATCCGGCTGGGGGCGGTCCACTACGTCCCCAACGAGCCCGACCCCAAGTTCACCGGCATACCGACCATCGACTTCTTCCGTACCCGGCCTCTGATCGCCCCGACGAAGGTCGTTTGGTTCGACCCGGCCGACCGGTTCAACCTTGACTCGGGGAACGCGTTGCTGAAGTCGCTGGAGGAACTGCCCGCCTACGCCCGTGTCGTGATGACGACGGACGACCTGGGTCGGGTCATGCCGACGGTCCGGTCACGGTGCCTGTGCGTCGCCTGTGAACTCCCGGCCGACCTTGAGGCCGTGGCCGGGCCGCTGAGTGACGCGGAGCGGGCCTTTGCCCGGACGCGAGGCGACCTGGAACGGGTCCGCAAGTCTCCCGCCGCCTATGATGCGCTCCACGACCTGTTCCTCCGGACCCTTCAGAGTCCGGTGGGGGCCGCCCCTGCCCTGGCGGAGGAGGCCCGCGACATCGCGGCCAAACTGGCCGAAGGGTCGGGCGACGGCATCAGGCCTGCCCAACTGGTGGTGCTGGAGCTCTTGGCCACTTGGTGGGCGCGGCATAGGCCGGAGGACCCCGGTAAGACCGCGGCGGTCATCGAGGCCCACCGCCTCGTCGGCGGCAACATCAACGCCGGCGCGGTCTTCGACATGGTTTTTGCCCAACTTCTGGTTTAATGTGGGAACGAGCGGCACGCCTGGTGCCGTAATGGGTCACAAGAGGATTCTTATGATTGCTTCGTGGGTGAGAACGTTTGTGCAGGGAAGGGAGGACCGTCGCCCTCTGTTTGAACGACTCATGACCGAATCTTATCGGCAGGCGTACAACATGGCGTTGCGCCTGTGCGGGAGCTCCACGGAAGCCGAAGACCTCGTCCAAGAAACTTACGTACGTGCCTACCGGTTCTTCTACCGCTATGACGAGGGCCTGCCGTTCGTCAGTTGGCTGTACCGGATCATGGTGAACATCCACATTGACGACGTCCGCCGCCGGCAACGCCTGCGGACGGTGAGCCTGGACCAAGGCTCCAATGTCGGTTCGGCCTGGGAGATCAGCGACAACACGTCGCTGGCGGACGCCTCTCTGATGGAGACCACGCTCGAAGAACCGCTTCAACTGGGTCTCAAGTCGATGAACCCCGAGTTCCGCACCGCGGTCGTCCTAGCCGACGTCGAAGGCATGTCCTACGAAGAGATCGCCGAGATCATGGACACGTCGGTCGGCACCGTGCGTTCACGGATCCACCGGGGCCGCCGACAATTGAAGGAGTACCTGGAACGGCTCTATCCCGGCCAGTACGAGGTGACGGCATGAACTGCACCCGCGTGCGCTCCCTCCTGTCCGCTTTTCTCGACCGCGAACTCGGCGGCGACCAAATGATCGAGGTGCAGCAGCACCTGCGCTCGTGCACCCCGTGCTCGGACGAACTTGAGTCGCTCCGACGGATCAAGCAGGCGTTGTCCGCCTCGCCGGTCGTCGAGCCGAGCGAAGACCTTGTCCGCCGGACCCACGCCGCCGTGTTCTCCACGCGCCAGAAACGGGCGGCCAAGAGCCCGGTCCCCGGCCTGGTCGCGATGGCGTCGGCCCTCGTCGCCGCGTTCCTCGCTGTCTCCGCCGCTCAGAACACGCCTCACAGCACTGCCGCGGCGCCCGAAATCCGGGCCGCCGAAGCCAGGGTCAGTCCGATGGTCGTGTCTGGCTCTGACCCGTTCGGAGGCTATGCGCCGACTATCCCGGCGTCTGTCCGTCGCGATTAGCTCGGCATTGGCCGTCTCCCTGATGTCGGCCGTGCCCCGTCCGGCTGAAGGGAAGCAGCCATGGACCGATGACAAGGCGACCGAGATCCTCCGCCGGTTCTACGAAGTCCCGTTCGGGGCAAACGTCGTCACCATCCAACGACGGCGGAGCCCGGTGAACCGGTCGACGTTCCTCGCCCACGTCGAGTCCAGCATGGGGGTCGGTGCCAAGATCACGATCCTCGAACCGATCAGTGTCCAGGGCATGCAGTACATCGACAACGGGGACGTCTTGCGCTCCTACCTGCCCGACCTGAACACGGTCTACACCCAGCCCTCGCCGCAAAGGCTGAGGATGGGCCAGGAGGAACGGATGGCCGCGATCAAGGCCAACTACCGGGTCCGCCTGCTCGACCCGACCGAGGTGGCCCGGCGCCGGGCCGACGTCGTGGAGTTGCGGCCGCGGAACCCCCGGATGCCCGTGCGGCGGATGACGATCGACGCGAAGGAGGCGTTCCTCCTGCGGTCGGAGGTCATCGACGAGGACACGGTCAAATGGGTCGACACGATCAAGGTGACCTTCTACAGCGACCGGTTGCCGCCGTTCAGCTTCCACGAGCCCCGCGACGTCGTCCGGCGCGAGTCGTTTGTCAAAATCGTCAAAGACGGCAAATTCGCCATGGCCCTCCTCGGATTCGAACCGAGACTTCCCAAGAGGTTGCCGTTCGGGCTCAAAGTCGTGGCCCAGCAGGTCAGCGGGTCGGAGAGCAACCCGGTCTTCTCGGTGGTGCTGTCCGACGGAGTGGCCACCGTGACGGTTTCTCAATGGAACACGAGAAAGTCCAAGGAGGACGGCAATGAACGGCCGATGGCGGTCGACGCCTATGGGATCGGGTTCACGGCCTACGGCGACACTCCGGACGACGTCCTCCAAGAGGTCGCGCGAACCTTTGGCGACCAGTTTTCGGGCCAATGACCTGGGCCTGGGAACGGGCGTCAGGGCGAATCCGGTTGGAAATGATTGCGGAAGCGGGTGTTCACCCGCATGAGTCCAGATAAAGGAAGAGACGAAAGATGAGCGCGTGGAAGAAAACCTTGGGAATGCCGGCGACCTGGATCGCCGCCGGCGCCTTGATCATCGGCGGCGTCGCCGTCGCCAACAACATCAAGAACACATCGTTGCCGATGTCCCATGGCCCCGTCTTGGCCGTCCAGCCGGCCGGGTTGCCCAGTTCTGAGGGCGCCAGCGCCCTCCACCAGATCGACCAAGCCCTCAGCGACGTGGCCGACCAGGCGGCGAAGGGCGTGGTGTTCGTGCGGGTCAGCGACGGTCGCGGCGCCAGCGAAGGGTCGGGGTTTGTCTATCGCGCCGACGGGTGGATCGTCACCAACGACCATGTGGTCGGCCCGAGCGACGAGGCGACCATCACCCTCCATGACGGTCGCGAGTTCAAGGGCAAGGTCATCCATGCGAACGACCCCCAACTCGACCTCGCCGTCGTCAAGATCGACGCTAAAGACCTGACCCCGCTGGTCATCGCCGACAGCCGGCTCGTCCGGCCGGGCCAGTTTGCCATCGCGGTCGGTTCTCCATTCGGCTTGAACGACACCGTGACCATTGGACACATCAGTGGCCTTGACCGAGGAGGCGGTGTCACCGACCCGCGCTTCGGCCGCCGTGGCTATGTCGGCATGATTCAGACCGACGCGGCGATCAATCCGGGCAACAGTGGAGGGCCCCTCCTGAACATCGACGGCCAAGTCGTCGGCGTCAACACCACGATCTTCACCCAGCCGGGCTCGACCATGTTCGGTGGCACGGGCGGCAGCATTGGGATCGGCTTCGCGATCAGCAGCGACGTCGTCCAGGTCGTCGCCGACGAGCTGATCGCCAACGGCAAGTACACCCGCGGCTTCTTTGGCGCGATCCCCATGGACGTCAAGCCCTACAAGTTGAAGGAGATGGGCCTGGAAGGCGGAGCGGTCTTGCAGTCGGTGAGCGCGGGCGGGCCGGCCGAGAAGGCGGGTCTGCGCGAAGACGACGTCATCACCGAACTCGACGGCCGCAAGATGATGAACAACTTGGACGTCCGCACCGAGCTGTACAAGAAGTCACCGGGCGATTCGGTGACGGTGAAGTACCGCCGAGGATCGGAGACCAAGTCGGCTGAGATCAAGCTCGCCGGCGTCCCCACCGGCCCGGCCGCCCAGGTGCAGACCACACCAAGAAGTCTCCCCGACCCGTTCGCGGACGACGGCCCGGACTTCTTCTCGCCAAAGCAGGACGAGGCCCCGAGCGACCACAGCGGCTCGCCGAAGATCGGCGTCAGCGTCCAAGCCCTCGACGACGCGATGCGCAAGCAGTTCTCGGTTCCGGACAGCGGCAAGGGAGTCGTGGTCGTCTCGGTCGAGCCGCGGACATTCGCCTCGCGCATCGGGATGCGCGCCGGCGACGTGCTGCAGACCATCAACGGCAAGGCGGTCAATTCGATCGACGACATCCGGTCGGCGATGAAAGGCATGAAGTGGGGCGACAAGATCGCGATCGTGTACACCCGCTACACGAACCGCGTGTCCCAGACCTACTCGGTCGACATGCCCTTGCAGTAAGCGCCCGGTGTGACCTGAGTGCCCCGGCCACCCTCGGTGGCCGGGGTCTTTTCCGTTTAGGGGCGGGGCAGACAGTCCGTGCAGGTGCCGAGAACTTCCACGCGTATGGACTCCACGACGAACCCGGCGAGTCCCGACTGGGCCTCCAGTTCGTCAGAACTGGACTGGCTGACCGGGAGCTCCTCGACCCGGCCACATGACGTGCAGATCAGGTGCTCGCAACCGTGTTCGTGCTTTTCGTCGAGGCGACACGGCGAATAGGCGTCGACTGTGCCGATATGGTGGACCAGACCAAGGGTTTGGAGGGTGCTGAGGATGCGATAGACGCTCACGACATCGAGCTTTCCGCCCGCCGCAGCGACCTCGGCATGGATCCCGTTGGGGGTCAAGGGGCGTCCGGCCCGGGCAAGGGCCCGGACGACGGCCTGTCGCGGCATCGTGATGCGGTGGCCTGCTTCTTTGAGCTTTGACAGGGCAAAAGCCTCGAAATCAGGACGCTCGGCCATGCTTTGTCTACCAGGGTACCGGTTTTGACCGGTGTTTTTTGCCCTGGGCCTTGCGCGGGCCGAAAACCCTCGTTCAAACTAGCGCTGAACCAGGCATCCTTGCCAGGTTCATTCGAACCAGGGTTAGACCGCCCGGACAGGCGAATCTCAATTCTGGAAAGATGCTGGAGGAATCGATGCAGTTTTACAACTTGAAGACGCGCTCCCATGTCGACGTTCCGGACTCAGACGTGAAGAAGAAGAAAATGGTGCGCAAGACGAAGAACGGCGAGCAGACTCGCTATGCGCTCCTGGCCGACTATCAGGGCAGTACCCTGTACCGCTTCGTCAACGAGGCGACCTACAAGGCGACCAACGCCAAGGAGATTTGAACCACAACCGGGTGCATTGCGCCCGCGACCTCAAGGGCCCCGGGCTGATCCAGCACGGGGCCCTTGCCAATACTAGGGGTGTGAACAATCGCGGCGGTGCCGCGTCACTTGAGACATGGAGCCCTTGACCGAGAAACAAAAGGTCGCCCACCTGCTGAGGCGGTTTGGCCTTGGTGCCAGCGAAGCCGAGGTCGATTATTACGGCCGCGACGGCCTGAAGGGCGCGATCGACCGACTCCTTGACTTCCAGTCGGTCGACGAGGGGTTTGAGACGTCGATCGACCCCTTCCGAAACGACAAGAAGCTGATCAACCCGAAGTCTGTCCAGGCCTGGCTGTACGCCCGTCTCCTCGCCACCAAGCGTCCTCTGGAGCAAAAGCTCGTCGTCTTCTGGCACAACCACTTCGCGACCAGCGCCCAGAAAGTCGACAGCGCGGAGGCCATGGTCCAACATGTCAACACGCTCCGGGCCAACTGCGCGGGTCGATTTGAAGACTTGCTCCTTGCCATCAGCAAAGACCCGGCGATGCTCTATTGGCTCGACAACTGCCTCAATGTGAAGGGCAAGCCAAACGAGAACTTCGCCCGAGAAGTGATGGAGCTGTTCACCCTGGGCGTGGGGAACTACACCGAGAAGGACATTCAAGAGGCGGCCCGAGCTTTCACGGGCTGGACGATGGGGATCCAGCGGAACGGCCGCGTCATCCCGACACAGAGACTGCCACGCCAGCCAAGCCAGTTCGTCTATGTCTTGCGCCAACACGACGACGGGCAAAAGTCTGTCTTGGGAAGCCGAGGCACGTTCAACGGCGACGACGTTGTCGGACTGCTTTGTGGCAAGGAGCGGACGGCCCAGTTCATCGCCCACAAGTTCATCGAGTGGTTCGCCTTCGAGGACCCCGACCCGGCCTACGTCAGCCGTGTCGCCACCAAGTTCAGGTCCAGCGGTCTGGACATCAAGGTACTCGCGCGCGCCGTGATGGAGAGTGACGAGTTTTACTCGCCCAAGAGCGTCCGGAAGCTGATCAAGAACCCCATTGACTTCAGCATCGACGCGGCACGGCAGCTGGGGATGGGCCAGACGGTCGCCGCCGCCCTCGGCCAAGACATGCCGCCGGGCCGCCGCGGCGCCGTGCCGGTCCTCCTGGCCCGGGCCACCAAGAACATGGGTATGGAACTGCTCTACCCGCCCGACGTCTCGGGTTGGAAGACAGGTGAGGCGTGGATTTCCACGGCGACCATGGTCGAGCGGATCAAACTGGCCGACTCGTTCTTTGGCGGGTACCAGGTGGCCAATGGCAAGGCCGCGTTCCGGCCTGCCGCTTACCGGGCGATGCCGCTCTTTGAGGAAGACCCGACGCCGTCTGGGGCGGTGAAGAAGCTGGTGTCGATCTTTGACGCGACGTTTGACGCGAACAAACTCCGGCAACTCACCGTCGCCGCCTCGGACGCGGCGGGCAACGGGCCGGTGACGGCCCGCAACGCCAATATGGTCGCCCAGGCGGTCTCTCGGCTGATCTTTGGGTCGCCTGAGTTCCAGTTTGCCTAGAGTTGGGCCGAGAAAGGACTGGCGACCGCAATAGCCCCGACTTGGGTGGCCAAGTTGAACCATTCGCCGCCTACCCGTGGTATCTAGGAAGGGTAGGCGACCGATGGACGACCTTGAATTGGAACCGCTGGGCGAGGACATGTTCCTCAACACCGAGCGGAGGTGCCCGGTCGTGCTGCTCCAGGACACGTCGAGTTCCATGCGGCCCGTCATCGACCAGGTGAACCAGGGCCTCCAAGACATGAAGGCCGAGTTGGCTCTGGACCCCTTGGCGAGCCAAAGGGTCGAGATCGCCATCGTGACGTTCGGCCCGGTGGCTTTGGTGCAAGACTTCGTGACGGTCGACCAATGGTTCCCGCCCCGGCTAAAGTCGGGCGGCAACACCCCGCTGGGAGGCGCGACGCGGTTCGCCCTCGACCAACTGCGCCTTCGCAAGAGCGCCTACCGCGAGGCCGGAGTCCCCTACTACCGTCCTTGGATCTGGCTGGTCACCGACGGGGCCCCGACGGACGATTGGCGGGAAGCAGTGGACGAGGCCCAGGCCGAGGTGAGGCGGGGAGGCCTCGAACTCTTCACCGTCGGCACGGAGAACGCGGACTTCAACGTCCTGCGGCAGATCAGCTCGCCGCGTGCGCCGGTCCGGCTGCGCCAGGCCCGCTACCGCGACATGTTTGTCTGGCTTTCGCAGTCATTACGTCCCGTCAGCAAATCCGAGCCGGGGTCGGCCCTGAACTTACCCAGCCCCGCCGCGTGGGGCGAGATCGAGACGTGAACCATGCCGTGGGTGTACGCCGCCGCCAGCCGGGCCGGGGCCGTCCATGGGGAGGGCCATGCGGGTGACGACGCCTTTGCCGCGGCGGTCGTGGGCGACGTGCTGGTCGCGGCGGTGGCCGACGGGGCCGGAGGGGCCCGGCACGGCGGCCTCGGGGCGCGCACGGCGGTCCAGGCGTTCCTGACCGCCGCACCGGTCGTACCGGAGAGCCGGTTGGTCGACGTCGTCAAGACGTCCCTGTGCCACGCGGCAAACCTCCATGGCTGTCCGGTCGGCGATCTGGCCACCACCCTCGTCGCCGTGGTCGCCGGCCCCATGAAATCGCTGTTCCTGCAGGTCGGTGACGGCGCTTCGGTTTGCCGTCCCGCCGGTGAAGAGGCGTTTCGGACGGTCATTTGGCCCCAGTTCAGCGAGTTCGTCAACACAACGACGTTTGTGACCGACGACGCGGCGGTGGCCCGCTCCCAGCAGACGAGGCTTGCCTGCCCGGTGCACGACATATGCCTCACGACGGACGGCCTCCAGTACCTCGTCCTTGACTTCAAGAACAAACAGCCTCACCAGCCGTTCTTCCAGTCCGTGTGCCGCCGGATCGGCGTCGAGGTGCATGAGGGAGAAGACCGCCGGGCCTCCCAGTGGATCGGCGACATGCTGACGAGCGCACCGGTGACGACGAAGACCGACGACGACACGACCCTCTTGGTGGCGAGGTGGCGCGAGTGAGCCTGTTGTTCGATGACGGCGGTGCCCCCCTTGAACTCCATGCCCGTGTCGGCGAAGGCGGCGAGGCGACCGTGCGGCACGTGGCGGGTCGGGACGGGGTGCTGGCCAAGGTCTATAAGGACGCTGACGACTTGGACCAGCACGTGCGCAAAGTCGTCGCCTTGGTCGCCATGGCCTCTTCTGGACTAGAGAAGGTGGCGGTTTGGCCACGTCAGTTGGTGGTGGACTCGTCCGGACAAGCGGTCGGCTTCCTGATGGAGCACTTGAAGGGGTGGACGCCGCTCTTCAGCGTGTACCAGACGCGGTCACGACTCCGTCAGATGCCCCAGGGAGACTGGGGGTTTCTAGTACGGGTCGCGCGGAACCTGGCCACGGCGGTGGCCACCGTCCATCGCGCGGGCCTCGTCATCGGCGACCTGAACGAGTCGAACGTGCTCGTCAGCGGCCAAGCGATGGTCAAGCTGATCGACGTGGACAGCTTCCAAGTCGAGGTCGACGGTACGGTCATGGCATGCCCGGTCGGCAAAGCGGAGTATCTCGCCCCCGAACTCCAGGGCCGCGACCTGGAGGCCGTCCGGCGCAACCAGCGTCACGACTTGTTCGCCTTGGCCGTGCTCGTCTTCCAGACGCTCATGCTCGGGCGGCACCCCTTCGCCGGCCGACCCTGCGGCGGGCTTGAGCCCACGCTCGAACAATCGGTCGCGAACCATTGGTACGCCCACACCACCGTGCGGGACGTTCCCTTGCGCCCTCCGCCAGGAGTCACCACAACCTGGTTGCCTCCTCTTGTCCAGACTCTTTTTGAGCGTGCGTTCGGCACTGACGCGTCGGCCCGGCCGACCGCCAAGGTGTGGGCCGAGTCTTTGCGGGAGCTCGAGCAGGACTTGACGGCCTGTTCGCCTGGCCATGTGTATTGGTCTGGGCTCGCCGCCTGTCCATGGTGCCGCATTGAACGGCGGTCGCGCATGCGTGTCTTCGGCGTGCCGGTGGACGCCAAGGGAACGGTACTGACAACGGCAGACGAGGCTCTGGCCGAACTTGCCGAGGCGGCAGCGCGCGCGGGACACCTTCCCGCCCTTGTGCAGACGACTGTGCCGGCCGAGGCCCAGGTCAACAACCTGAGCCCCATCCCGGTGTCGGCCTTGTCTGAGGCAGAGGCCCGCGAGCGCCGACGGGACTGGATCGTCCAAGTCGGACGGACGTGCGCGGTGCTCGGGGTAGGCGGAGCAGCTATTGCGGCGGCCGGGGCTGGCACCGAAGTCGGCATGATCATGGGGCCATTGAGTGTCGTCTTGGCTTATCCCGCCCTATTCTTCCAAGCCGGACGCCGGGCACGCAGGGTGCGGGAGGTGCGGGCGGAACGGGCGTCCCTTCGAGCCGAGATCGAACAGCTTGGCGAAGCTTGGGAGGCCAATCCGGTCGCGGCCGAACTGGCCGGCAAGCGGGCACAGCTCGACGAACTGCTCCGTGACGCGGGCCGGGCCGAAGAGAAGAGGTCGGAGATCCGTGACCGATACCTGGCCCGGTCATATGGGAACGAGGTCAACCAGTTCTTGTCGAAGTACAGCGTGCTTGTCGCCGACGTGAATGACCTCAGCGCCCGTCGCTTGAACGCCCTTTATGAGCAAGGGTTGCGGACCGCGGCGGACATCGTGCCGGGCAAACTGGAGGTGGTCTCCGACCTCGACCAGGCCGACCGGGACCAACTCCTAGCCTGGCGCGAGCGGATGGCACGCCAGTTCTGGCGGTCGGGGGGCTTCTCCTTGCCGCCGGAGACCGAGGACTTGGCCGACCGCGAGTTCACGGCTTGGGTGCGCGACAGTGTGGCCAAGATCACCGACGCTGAGCGTGCCATACGGGTCCTGACCGAAGAGGTGGAGAACACCCAGCGCTCTTTGGCAAGCCGGATGGTCGCCGTCTACGAGCGGGCCCGGGTGGTCGAGCGCGCCTATGAGGACACCAAGCACGCCATCGTGCTCGGCCGGCGGTCGGTCACTCAGGCGAGAAAGTGAGGACGAGCTTCGGCCGGTACTCCGCCTTGTCGGCCGCGTGCGAATAGTACTTGTAGATCCTGGCGTTGTCGCTGCCCTCGGGGTCGACCTTGCTGGTAAGGGCAAAGGCGACCTTCTTGTCCGTCGAGGCCAGGCGTGACGACAGAACGCCCGCGAACGAGGCGGGGCCGGCCATAAGGTCGACCTCGATCTTGGTCGGCTTGCCTTCCTCGACCGACTTGATCGACCCTGTCCCCAGAATCTCGCTCGCGGCACCCTTGGGCGAGAACTTTGCGGCTTCCTTGAAGTCCCAAAATCGCTCGGTGAACCCGGGTTCGACGGAGCGGGCCTCCAGGGGTGCGTCGGCGCTCTCTTTGACGGTCATGCCGACCTTGGCGGCGTGGGTCAGGACGAGGACGGCCCGGGTCAGTTTGCCGTCGACCTTGACCGATCCCAGGTCGAACTTGACCAAGCTCCAACTCACCGTCATGCCAGGGTCCGGTTCCTCGACAGCGGCCCCCTCAAAACCCCATGTCCGCAGAAACGGGTCCTCGACCTGCTCGCTGGCGTGGGGATAGACCCAAACGTCGTCGGTCGCTTCCAGCGTGACGGTCGCGACACGGGCGGTGAGGATCAGGGCGGTCAGCATGGCCATATTGTAGCCAGGCTGGGTGAAGGCGGCGGGGCCGCGTCACAATGGAGCCGTGGAGCACGCACTCGCCGTCCTGGAATGGGGCAAGGTCGTGGCTCGCCTGGTGGCCGCTTGCGAGACCGACCTTGGCCGGGCCCGGGCCGGGGACGCGGTGCCTTCATTTGACGCCGACGAGGTCTGGGCCGAACTGGACAAGACCAGAGAGGCCGACACCTTGCGGAACTCGGGCCTGCCGAGCCTCATGGGAGTGCGGGACGTCCGGGCGGCGGTCACGATTGCGAGTAAGGGCGCGGTCTGCGACGGTCGGAGCCTCTATCAGGTCGGGACGACCCTGAAGGCGATGGGGGCGGCGCGCAAATCGGTCGCCGAGGCCGACGGGCTCCCCCTGTTGCAGGCCCTGGCCGATGACCTCCCTGACCTGCCCAACATCGTCGCCCTGATCGAGAAGAGCCTGGAGTCCGACGGTCATGTCCTGAGCGACGCCAGCCCCGAACTCGCCGCGGCCCGCCGCCGCAAGGCGCAGGCCGTGCAGCGCGGGCAAGAACGGATCCAGAGCTACGTCAGCGGCAAGACGCGGGAATGGTTGAGCGACCCGCTCCACACGACGAGGAACGGGCGCCTGGTGGTCCCGCTGAAGGCCGAGTACAAGGGCCGGATCAAGGGCATCGTCCACGACACCAGCGCGAGCGGCCAGACGGTCTATCTCGAACCGGACGACGTCGTCCAGGCGGGCAACCAGGTGCGCGAGGCCGAGGTGGCGGAGCGCGCCGAAGAGGAGAGGATCCTCGCCCGGATCAGCGCGGTCGTCGGTGACGAGGTCGATGCGGTCAAGGCAGGCCTCGACGCGGCGACTGAGCTTGACGTCCTGTTTGCCCGGGCCCGGTTCGGGGCCGACATCGAAGGATGTCTGCCGACCCGGGGTCCGGACCACTCCATCCGGTTGACCAAGGCAAGACATCCCCTGCTCGACGCGGCGGTCGCGGTCCCGCTGAGCCTAAGCCTTGGCGACGACAACGACACCGTCCTCATCACCGGGCCTAACACCGGCGGCAAGACGGTCGGGATCAAGACGGTCGGACTGGCGGTGGCGATGGCCCAAGCCGGCATGATGGTCGACGCCTTTGAGTGCAAGCTCGGATGCTTCACCCAGATATGGGCCGACATCGGCGACGAACAGTCTCTGCAACAGTCGCTCTCGACATTCAGCGCCCACATCAAGAACATCGCGGAGGCGCTGAAAGGACTCCGGCGCGGAGCATTGGTCTTGTTGGACGAGGTCGGGGCTGGCACCGACCCCACCGAGGGGGCTTCCTTGGCCCGGTCCCTTCTGGTCGCGTTCCAGCGTGGTGGGGCCAAGACGATGGCAAGCACGCACTACGGCGAGCTCAAGGTCCTCGCGACAAACCAGCCGGGCTTCGTCAACGCGGCGATGGAGTTTGACCTCAAGTCGCTCCGTCCGACCTACCACCTCTTGCTGGGAACGCCGGGCTCCAGCCATGCCCTCAAGATCGCCGAGCGGTACGGCATCCCCCCCGACGTGGTGAAGGACGCCACGGAAGGGCTCGGCGAGCAGGCCCTTGACGTGGCGCGGATGATCGAGAAGTTGGAGGCGAGCCAACGCCTCGCCCAGCGGGCGCAGGGCGAGGCAGACCGTTTGGCCAACCGTCTGCGCCAGGTGGAGAAGGAGGCCGAGGAGCGCATTGCCCGGGCCGACGAGACGAGGCGCCGCGTCCGCGAGCAGGCGGCCGACCAGTTGGAGGAGGTCCTCCGCGAGATCCGTCTGGAGACGGCGGACGTCTTCGAGTCGGTCAAGCGTGACCCGAGCCAGCAGAACTTGGACAAGGCCCGGCAACGGCTCAAGGCCGTCCAAGAGGTCGGCCAGGGCGCGGTGCGAGAGATGCGGCCCAACCCGCCGAAGACCGAGCCGCGGGCTCCGGCCGTCATCAGCCCGGGCATGACCGTCCGGGTCACGGGCTTTGAGGGGAAGGGCGTCGTCCTTGAGGCGCCCAAGGGACGCAACGTCCTTGTCCAGATGGGAGCGCTGAAAATGACGGTGACCGTCGACCGGTTGACACCTGTCGAGAACACGCCGGCCAAGATCAAGAAGCAGGGGACGTCGCACCAGTTGCAAAGGGCCCAGACCGTCCAGCGTGAAGTCCACTTGCGGCACATGCGGGCCGAGGACGCCATCGAGACCCTGGAGAAGTTCTTGGACGAGGCGATCTTGGCCGGGGCCCCCAGCGTCCGGATCGTCCATGGCAAGGGCGAGGGCGTCTTGAGGCAGGTCACCCAAGACGTTTTGCGCCAGAACCGGGCGGTGCGTTCTTTCCATTTGGCCGACGCCCAAGAAGGGGGCGAAGGCGTGACCGTCGCCCAGCTACAATAGCCGAACGGAAGCACCCGCGGACATCGTCTACCGGGTGCAGTGTCGCGCCACGGCGCCAAAAGGAATCAGACGTTGAAAACTTGGAGCAACAGTGTCTTGGCCGCGGTGCTCGCCGTGGTCGTCGGGATCAGCCTGGGGTGTGGTGGCGGTGGCGGCGGACCTTCCACCAGTTCGGGCGGCGGCGGTGGCGGCGGTGGTGGCGCGATTCCTGTCGCCGGACAGTACCTGGAGTTCTTTGGCCAGAACGGCGCCCAGGTCGATCCACTCAACCTGACGGCCGGTTCGTCCTACACCGTCCAATACGTCAACTACGACTTGGTCGGAAGCCGGTCGGTCCTCTCCGCCCATAACTGGACCCTGCAGGGCACGGGGTCGGCGTCCATCTCGGGCACCGGCATCATGCAGGTTCCCGTCGACCCCAACGTGAACTTCAAAGTGTCGGCCCAATCGACCGTCAGTGGGACCGTCAAAACCCTCACTCAGGACTGCCGTGTCGCCCGGGGGACGGCGAGCGTCAGTGGCAAAGTCATGTCGTCTAACGGTGTGACCGGGTTGGTGTATGTCCAAGTAGACATCTACGACAACAACCTCAACCGGGTGGGTGGTTGTCTGACCGGTGCGGGGGGGGCCTTCACCGCGGTCTGCCCCACCAACGCCAAGTGGATCACCCTCAAGAGCGCGACGATCCCCGACACCTACTTCAGCGCCCTGAGCTACCAGGGTAAGGACTACTCGGTCTTTGGGACGACGTGCCTGGCCGCGTTGCCGACATTGGCGGGCGGGAACAACGCGTTGCCTGCCCCGATGATCGTGCCCCGGTTGGCCGACGGACCGCCTCCTCCGCCCAGTGGATGCGGTTCCTAAGAATGTAACTCCCGGACGGCACGGACAGTAGAATATTGTCGACAGTGGCCCCCGACGAAATCACCCGCGCGACCGAGCAAGTGCTGGCGGACGACCGCATCCACGAGATGTTGGCGCTCGCTTCACGTCTGCGCGCCGTCCGGGGCGGGGAACTCGACGACGAAGCGGTCGCGGCCGTCGCCGAGGCCACTGGTGCGCCCTTGGAATACGTCAGGTTGGCCGTCCGGGGCCTGCCCGAGGCGGAGCAAAAGACCAGCCCGGTCCAGCGGCTGAAGAACAGCTTCCTCGCCTTCGACCCCGACGTCCGACGGTACGCAATGGGGGGCGTCGTCGGCGGGGCGATGGGGCTCTTGTCCGCATGGTCGATGGTCACCCAAGACAACTCGGGCTTTCTGGGGTGCCTTGTCTTCGTCGGTCTGGTCGCCGCCATCTGGAACGCGGCGATCAGTCGCCACGAGCGGACGGCGGCCCTGGCCGGTGCGGTGTCCGGTGGGGTCTGGACCCTGACGACCGCCTTGGTCTTGTTCGTCCACACCTTGGTCCGTCCGATGCTCTTGGCCACGGGGATGCCGGCGGGAGCCTTGATGGGCTTGCACCCTGCGATGCTCGTCGTCGGCCTGCTGGGTGGGGCGCTTGTCGGCTTCACCGTGCACGCCATGTTGGGCAAGAACCGCTCGGTGCTGGGCCTGCGGGACCCCAGCAAGGAGCGGCACGAGATGCTCCAGCAACTCTTGGAGATCACCGAGAAGCTGAAGTCTGACGAGAGGTTTGTGACGTTCCTTAGCGCCGACATCGTCGGCTCGACCAAGCTCAAGGTGCTGGCCGACCCCTTGTCGGTCGAGTTCACCTTTACCGAATACCACCGGTTTGTCGAGACGATCGTCAACCGCAACGGCGGCCGGATCCATTCGACGGCTGGTGACGGTGTCACCGCCGCCTTCGAGAACCCCGCCCAAGGCTTCACGGCAGCAAAGGCGATCATGGCGGGCCTCTTTGAATTCAACGCCTTCCGTAACCGGACGGGGCAGGCGATCGAACTCAGGACGGGCCTGCACACCGGGAGCGTCTTGGCCCCGGGAAAGGACGTCACCCAAGTCAACTTCGCCCACGTCATCGACGTCGCCGCGCACATGCAGAAGGCCGCCGACGCGGGGGCGTTGGTCGTGAGCGAGGAGACGACCAAATACCTGCCTGGTGGACCGACGTCGGTCGGCACCGAGACGGTGACGGTCGAAGACTTGGTCGGCTACGTGTGGCGCCCGAGCCGGGTCGCGGTGCCTGTCTTCGCCAGCGCGGACACTCCCCGCAACTGACCGTCAGGACACGGCGTCGGGCGGCATGTCGGGTTGGTATCCGTCATCGGAGTGGCCGCCGTCGTCGCGACCGTCTTTGCCCACGCTGTAGACCTTGTAGTCCGATCCCGCGGCGTAGTAGACGAACGGGTTGCCGGAGTACGGGTCGACGGCGATTGTGCCCAGGTGGTCGATCGCGGCCGGGGCGTCGCCACGGAGGGCTGCGGCCCGGCACCGGCTGTCTACGGCCCAGAGCCGGGCAGAGGCGAGGAACTTGTCGCGCAGGTCCAGGTAGGTGAACACGGGCGAGAAGAAGTGCTGGCTGAAGCGCTTCCACGGTCGGCTCTGCTTGTCGGGGAAGGTGATGGGCTTTCGCTGGTTGGGGGTCTGGGCCGCGATGCTCTTGGCGTACGCCGCCGTGGTGTGGGCCTCTTCAGCAAAGGCGGCGAAGTAGGCGGGCCGGTCCTCATCTTTGAGGTTCCGCAGGTAGGTGACCGCGTCGTGGGAGTCCTTGTAGAGGAGGTCTTCGAGTTTGGTCGTCTCTTTGTCGCGGTAGGAGTCCTTCACCGTCTGGACTGCGGCCAGCATCGCCTGTTCCTGATGGTCGATGACCTCGGCGGCGTCCCCGCAACGTTTCAAGGCGTCCGACACGCCTTGCGACAGCTTGACCAAGAGGTCGGGGCTCAGTTCCTCTTGGTGGTCGCGGACCACCTGTCGGATTTGGGAAAAGACGCCGTAGCCGACGGAAGCGTCTTCGACGTCGCCCTTCGTGAGGTCACAGGCAAAGCGAAGGCCGCTGACGGCCAAGTCAATGGCCGCTGCATCCTCCCGGGCGTCGAACAGCGCCTGGGTTTTCCAGGCAAACCCCCGCCCGATCAGGAACCAGTCTTCTCTCACCGTGTCAACTTTGAACGGCCCGTGGGCCCGGTAGACGAAGTCGCATGGGTGTCGGGTGGCCTTGGAAACGGATTCGAGGACCGGCGACAGCGTCGAGACCATCTTCACCTTAAAGCCGGAGGTGAAGTTGCGGCGACGGTCTTCCTTGGGGACGAGGTCGGCGGTCGTCTTTGCCGCGATCAGATAGTCGTCGTAAGCGTTACCTGACCCAGCCTTCGGAATGTAGGGCTCCTCTTCCTTAAAGACGGTCACATAGGGGACAGGGGGCTTCCTGGCACAACCGCATAGAACAAGGGTCGCCAGCATCCATGCGTGCGATTTCCTGAACACAGTTCAATCGTAGCATCACCAACGTGCCAGGCGGACCGACGTGCCAAACTCTTTACCGTCAACTCATGAAAGGCGTCATTCTTGCAGCCGGTAAGGGCACGCGGCTGTATCCGGTCACCAAAGCAGTCCCCAAACCTCTTCTCCCCATCGCCAACAAGATGACCTTGGCCTATGCCTTTGACCAACTGAAAGAGTGTGGGGTGACCGAGGTCGCCGTCGTCGTCGGCGAAAACGAGCCGGCGATGCGGGAGGCGCTTGGCAATGGCTCTGCGTTCGGCCTAGACCTGGCGTTTGTCCGCCAGCCGGACCCCAAGGGCCTCGCCCACGCGGTGGGGTTTGCCCAAGATTTTGTCGCGGGCGACGACTTCATCCTCTACCTGGGTGACGCGATCTACAGCGAGCCGCTTGCCCCCTTCGTGCAGATGTTTCGCGATCGAGGATGCGCAAACCTCAACCTGGTGAAGGAGGTGGACGACCCCCGTCGGTTCGGCGTCGCCAACGTGGACGGAGACCGGATCGTCAAGTTGGTGGAGAAGCCCCCCGTGCCGGAGTCTAACCTCGCCATGGCGGGGATGTACGTCTTTGGCCCCCAAATTTGGGACGTCTTGCCGGACTTGCAGCCAAGCGCGCGGGGGGAATATGAGATCACCGACGCGATCCAGACCTTGGTCGACCAAGGGCAAGAGGTGCTCGCCGGGGTCTACAAGGGCGACTGGTTTGACACGGGGACGCTACCGAGCTTTTTGGAGACGAGCCGGTTCCTGACAAAGAACGGTCGGCTTGTCGCTTCGGACGCTGTCGTGCAGGGTGACGCGGCCGAACATGTGGTGGTCGGGGCCGGTGCCCGGGTCACTTGCGGCACGATCAGAGACTCCGTCGTGCTACCGGGAGCAGACATCCAAGTCAAAGGCGACATCGTCGGGTGCCTGCTTGGCGGCGTCGTCGCTTCCGACGCCCCCTTGTCGAACGTCGTCAAGTACGGTGACCTGGAATAGGCGCCAAGCAAAAGCCCCCCTTCCGGCAAGCCGATAGGGGGGCAAGTCGCTAGTTCTTGTTCGGAATTACTTGGACTCAGCCGGCTTGTCACCGGCAGGTGCCGCCTTGTCGGCCGCAGCCTTGTCACCACCGGCGGCAGGCTCGCTGCAGCCAGCAAGAATTCCGCCGACCAGAGCCAGCGCGATCGTCACAAAGAGAATCTTTTTCATTTTCGTGTCCTCCTCCAAGAGCCAGCTGTGTCAGTGCCGCTCCGTATATCAAGATACCCGTAAGACTACGGGTTCGCTTCACCAATTTTTCCTACGGGCCCGGCGTCAGGTTCAAATTTGGTGTCGAGTGGTGGAATGTCAGGCCGGAACTGCCGATGATTCCATGAAGGGTCCTCGGCCACGCCATGTCTAGCCTTCCCGAGCCACAGCCTCAACCGATCGCGGAGCCGTCCGTCGAGGTGCAGGCAGTTGACACGACGCCCGTGCTTCATGTTGAAGTCGGCGGGGCTGGCCCTTTGCCTCCCGAAATTTCGGAAGAAGAACTGGCGGCGGCACTCCTGAACCCGGTCGACCTGGAAGAACAAGAGCCGGTCGAAGCCGACGAACTGGAACTGTCTGAGGAGGAAGTCGCGCAACTGACAGCCGAGTTGCACCAGCGATACCCTCACATCCAGGAGCAGATCGACGCCTACAACGCGACGGCAGGGGCGGACATCGACCTAGACCAGCTTGAATCTCAAGCCTCCACGGTCGTCGACCAGACCGTGAACCCCGGTGAGCCCAGTTCGACGGTAGAAATCGACGACTTGGTCAGCCAGGTGCGGGAGGTTGACGAGCCTGCCCCGACGGCGGTCGAGATCCCCGACGACGGCGCGATGTCTGACGCCGACATCGCCGCGCTCTTCGACAAGGTCCAGGCATCCGACCCGGTGACCCCCGAACCTGGCGAAGGCGTTGGCATAGAAGCACCCCAACCTGCCACCGAGACGCCTGCCGCCGAGGACGACCCCGACGCCCCGATGTCGCTGGAGGAGATCCAGCGGCTCGTCCTCCAGTCGGAGAGCCTGGGGGCCCCGTCCCAGCCTGAGGCACCCAGCCCAACCGACCAAGGCGACCTAAAAATCCTCGGCGTGGACGCGCTCCAGCAGATGCTGGAGAACGACGCGCGCCTCAGTGCCCCCAGCGGGGCGTTTGAGGAACCGAAGGCCGAGCCAGAGCCGATCTCCGGCATCCCGATGGTCGACGAGGACGCCCACTTTGAACCGCCCGCCGAGCCGGTCACGCTGGTGGACGAACAGGAGATGGAGCCGGTGCCGGAGTCGGTCGAGTGGGACCCCGAGGTCATCGCCAGGGTACCGATGGCACTCGCCGTGGCCGCCCTCGCCCTCCCGCTCCGGTTCGAAGACGAGAAGTTGGTCTGCCTTGTCGCCGACCCCATCGACCATGGGGCAGTGGGGCAGATATCCCAAGCCCTGCACTGCATGGTCGAGACGCGACCGGCCCCGATCGGGGACGTCGTGCGTTCACTCAGGGCGGCATACACGCACGCCGACGCGTCCTCGGCACGGTTGGCGATGGACGCGGCGGCCCGGTCGGGGCCAGGCCTTGTCGGGATGGTCACCAAGCTATGGAAGAAGGTGTCATAGAGTGAGAACCGTGCTCTTCGCCAACCAAAAAGGCGGGGTCGGACGCACCACGGTGTCGGGGAACGTCGCCGCCGCCGCCGCCCGTGCCGGCACCTCCACGGCCTGGGTCACGACCGCCGACGGAGATTGGGCGAGGGTCGAGAACTTGACCGTCTTCGGCTCTGACCCTTCCGGCTTGCGTCAAGCGGTGAACGACGCCCAGGCGGCCGTCGCCGACGGTCTCGTCGTCGTCGACCTGCCCGCCTGTGACCATGGTGCCGGCTGGTGGACCGGCGAAGGCGACGTGGTTCTCGTGTCGGACGGCGACGCCGCTTCGCTTTACGCGGCCTTGGAGGCCGTCAAGGCTTGGCGTGACGCCTTGAAACCGCCGATGGGGTTTGTCCTCAACCGGGTCGGTGCCGACGTGGCTGACGAAGTCGCCGCCAACTTCCGCAAGACCGTCGCCCAGTACGCGAGCGTCACCGTATCTCGCCTGGGATCGGTCTCGAACAGCGCCGAGTCGGGAACGCTCGCCAACACGGGAAGGTTTTGTCAGGGTAAGGCGACGGCGTGCTATGGGGCCCTCGCGAGGCGATTGATGACTGTCACCGAGACAACTGCGACGACCACTGACGCGATGGATGTCCTCCGGAGCCGTCGCGAACGTCTGAGGGCCGCCTGACCAATGGTACGTCCCCGAGTAGCCAATAATGGAAGGGACGGGCGGCCAGCGGTGGCCGTGCCGTCGAGGATCAACGTGGATCAAGACCGACATCTCGATTTTCTTCGTGTCACCGAGGCGGCCGCCCTGGCCGCGTCCCGCTGGGTGGGCAAGGGCCGCCGCGACGAGGCCGACCAAGCCGCTTGTGAAGCGATGCGAGGGGAGCTGAACGACATGGCGATGTGCGCCACGATCGTGATCGGCGAAGGTGAACGCGACGAAGCGCCGATGCTCTACATCGGCGAGTGCCTGGGTAGCGGAGACGGACCCAGCGTCCAAATCGCGGTCGATCCCTTGGAAGGCACCAACCTCTGTGCTAACGGTACGCCGAACGCGATTTCGGTCTTGGCCGCGGCGATCGAGGGCGAAGGGTTCTTGATGCACGCCCCGGACTGCTACATGGAGAAGCTGGTCGTCGGCCCAGAGTGTGCCGGCGTCGTCGACATCACCTTGCCCCCGCGGGTCAATGTCCGCCTCATGGCTAAGTCTCTGGGCAAAGACGTGGACGAATTGATCATCGGTATCCTTGACCGGCCCCGCCATGAGGCCCTGATCCAGGAACTCCGGGACGCGGGTTGCCGGGTCCACCTGGTCCCCGACGGAGACCTGTCCGTCGCCATCGCCGCGCTCGACCCCGAGTCTGGAGTCGACGGTCTGATGGGGACCGGCGGCGCGCCAGAAGGTGTCATCACCGCCGCGGCCGTCCTCTGCACGGGCGGTGAGATGCAGGCCCGGCTGATCTTCCGTAACGATGAGGAGAAGGCACGGGCCAAGAAGATGATGGACGGCGATTGTGACCGCGTCCTGCAAACCGCGGACATGGCCCGCGGAAAGGTCTACTTCTCCGCCACGGGCATCACCCCGGGCGACCTCCTGCGTGGCGTCAGGTTCACGCGGAACTACGCGCGCACCGAGTCGATCCTCATGCAGTCCAGCAACGGGACGATCCGGCGGGTCGAGACGAGTTTTGCCCTGAACCAGCGGGGGGACTGACCCCGCTCACTCCATCGCTTCGGTCTCGTCGTGCACAAAGATCACCTCGGTGTCGCTGTCGTACTCGAAGAGACCGGCGTAGCGGCCCCAGTTGATCGCGGTGTCGAACTGTTCCTTGGCCTCTTCTTCGCTGAACGACTCGTCAAGGACTTCGACCACGATGTCGGCGGCGAGCCGCCCGGCCTTGTCCTCGAGCATCGCCTCATAGATGCTTCGCACCATGGGGGCGTGCTGCATGACGGCGTCCCGGAAGATCGTCTGGGCTTCCTCCACCTCGGCGTTGGCAAACTGGGCGCCGATCTTGTTGAGGATAACATCACCCTCATAAACCTCAGCAAATCCCAAAAGGACGGCGGTGTCGAGGATCGGCAGGAGCTCGTCCACCTCCATACGTAGGCGCTCGGCGACGCTGGCGACGTCCTCTTTCCCCCCATATTCCTCGACCAGTTCGAGAAGGCCGCTGAGGGCGCCGGGACGGGCGTGGGGCAGGGCGGTGGAGTCGATCATGTGGCCCTCGCGTGCGGGAGCAGGCGGCTGGGGCGGAGCGACCGACCGCTCGGGGTTGGTCATGATCGTGTAGATATGGTCGACCATCGCGCGGAACTCCGGCGCGGTCCGCTCCCGGGGGCGCGGCAGGGTGATCCGGATTTCGCCCCGCACACGGCCAGGGTTCGCACTGATGACCACGACGCGGTCGGCAAGGATCACCGCTTCTTCGATGTTGTGGGTCACGATCAGGACGGCTTCCGCGGGAAACAGCCCGTCTTCCCACAGGTCGGCGATCTCCCCGCGCAGGTTTTCGGCGGTGAGGACGTCGAGGGAACTGAAGGGCTCGTCGAGGAGCATCACCCGCGGCTCGACGACGAAGGCCCGGGCGAACCCGACCCGTTGCTTCATGCCCCCGCTCAGCTCTTTGGGATATGCCTTGGCAAAGCCTTCGAGCCCGACCAGCTTCAGGGCTTCAAGGGCCTTTTTGCGGGCCTCGCGGGGGGGCACCCGCTTGGCTTCGAGGCCGATCTCGACGTTTTCGGTGACGGTCAACCAGTCGAATAGGGCGTAGTTCTGGAAGACCATCGCGACATCGGGGTTGGGGCCGGTCACGGCCCTGCCCGAGCTCATGATGCTGCCCGACGTGGGCTGGATGAGACCGGAGATGAGGCGGAGCATCGTGCTCTTGCCGCTGCCGCTACGGCCGAGCAAGGCGACGATTTCCCCGGTGGAAATCGACAAGTCGAGACTGTCGAGAACCTGGATAGAACCGCCAGATTCGGGACGGGGAAAGGTCTTGGTCAGGTTGGCCAGCCGGACCAGCGGCTCGGCCTGGGTCGTCGCCGGCGTCGCGCCTCTCATGACATCTTGTACCTCGTCTCCGCCAAGTCGTAGAGCCGCTGCCAGACCAGGCGGTTGATGGCGACGACGATCACGCACATGAGCATGACACCGAGCACGATGCGCGGCCAATCGTTCGCGGCGGTAGCGGTGGTGATGTAGGTCCCCAGCCCGGGCGCGGCCAAGGTCTTGTCCTTCCACATCACGATCTCACAAAGGATGCTGGCGTTCCAGGCCCCGCCGGTGGCGGTGATCGCCCCGGTCACCCATGAGGGGAAGATGGCGGGGATGATGAGGCGCTTCCACAGGAGCCACTTCTTGAGCCCGAACGAGTCGGCCATCTGGCGCAGCTCTTGGGGTACCTCGACGGCTCCGGCGATGGAGTTGAAGAGGATGTACCACTGCGAACCCAGGGCCATGAGGACGGTCGCGGTGAGAGACATATGGACGCCGACGCTGTCCAAGCCGAACGCGATGACGGGGAAGAGGAAGTTGAACGGGTAGCTGGAAAGGATCTGGACGACGGGCTGGATCCGCCGGGCGACCCGGGGGTTGAACCCGATCCAGACGCCCACCGGAGTCCAGATGACGCTGGCGAGGGCGAGGAGGGCGGCCACGCGGAGTAAGGTCGCCAGACCACCCAGGGCCGCCACGCCAAGCTCCTGGACCGGCAGTTCTTGTTGGAGGTACCTCGTGCCCAAGAACAGGGCGGCGACGATTGTCCCGCCCACCACGACACCGAACAGCACGTCGCCACTGATCAGAAACTGCTTCTTGCGGCTCTTGAACTTAGGGATGGACGGCAGCTTCGGCAGGGTGACTTGGAAGAGGGCGGACCGGATCCGGCGCAGCCTTCGGTTCAGCCAGAGGGGGATCTGGGCGGCCCGGAGGAGGTCGAGTGCCCATGACGTGTATTCGCCCGCGGCGCTCGGCTGCGCCTGGAACTTTTCGGCCCATGCCATCACCGGCCGCCAAAACAGTTGGTCGACGCAGACGATCACGACAATGATGGTCAGAGACGCCCAGACGACCGCGCCGACGTTGCCGACCTCGAACGCCTTGGCGACATAGGAGCCGATGCCGGGCAGGTAGTACTTCTTTTGGCTGTACTGGATCGCCTCGCTGGCGGTCACATAGAACCAGCCGCCCCCGAAGCTCATCATCGCGTTCCAGACCATGCCGGTCATGCTGTAGGGCACCTCCAGCGAGACAAACCGGCGCCACTTCGACATCCGGAAGACGCGGGACGCGTCGTCAAGCTCCTTAGGCAGGGTCTTGACCGAGAAGTAGAACGAGAACGCCATGTTCCACATCTGGCAGGTGACGATGGCGAAAATCGAAGCGCACTCCAGGCCGAAGACGCTGCCCGGGAAGAGGGAGATGAACCCGTCGACGGTGACGGCCAAGAACCCCAGGATCGGCACGGACTGGCCGATGTCGAGGAGCGGCAGGATGACGCTCTCCGCCTTCTTGTTCTTGGCCGCGGCGTAGCCGGAAGCCAAGGCGATGACGAGGGAGATCGCCAGGGCGGCGAACATCCGGACGCCTGACCGCGCGGTGTAGTAGAGGAGGGATCTCGGCGAGAGGTCGATCTGGGGTAGGTCGTGGGGCGGGGTGAATGCCTCGAAAAATCCTGAGCCCACCTTTGCCGTGCCATAGAGGAGGGCAAAGAACCCCAGGAAGACCACGATGTCGGCGAACGAGATGTTGGCCCGGGAGACGACCTTGCGGGGAAGGAGCAAAAAGCGGTTCATCTCTTGTCACTCCCCCGGCGAGGAGATTATGGACGTCGGACGAGCCGACCGGGCGGGTGCCCATCTTGTTTGGCCGCACGTGTGCCTGTAGAATACGGGGGCATGTTGACTGTCGCTGTTGCCGCTTGTCTGGCCATGCAGAGGGCCCGTCCTGTCGCCCAAAGGCCATCGATATGGGTGTGCCATGGCGGGAACCCGCAGCACATGGCCTGGTCAACGGCCTACACGCCGCATCTCCAGCGGATCGATTGGACGGCCACCCTCGACCAGACCCCTCGATACTTCGGCAACTCGCTGCTGTCTCACTACGGCTCGATCTGCTGCACGCGGCGCAACACGGTCATCACCCCGGTGAAGCTGAACCTTGACTCTGACTTCGAGGTCCGGGCGCTGGACGGGGCCACCGGCACCCTCCACTGGAAGGTCACGACGGACTACGTGATGCCGGCGCATAACTGGACGCCGATGATGAACCCGTGTCTGATGTCGACCCTGACATCGACCGGCCATGACATCGTGGCCTATCCCCTGGGCGGTGGACGCGTCGCGTTCCGGGATGCCGAGGCCAAGTCGGCCAACGTGACCGTCGCGACGTTCTACGGTGACGCGGTCTACAAGGCAGACCCCGCCGCGTACGCTTCGAGCGTCAAGATCTGCACGCCGCTGACGCCGACGGCGAACGGCGCGGTCGTCTTTGGTTTCCGCGTCGAGGGCAGCAACCCGGCCCAACTCCGGTCCGGGATCGCCCGAGTCGACATGAAGGGGAACGCGACCTACGCCTTTGCTGACGACCTATCCGGGGACCCTGCCGTCAACACGGTGAAATTGAACGGCGCCCCTGCCCTGACGGTCTGGTCGAACGAGATGTACGTCGTCCTGAGCACGGGCGGATTCGGCCGTGGCGTCTTGGCCCGGCTCAATGCGACGACCTTGGCGGTGAAGTCGCGTGTCGCGCTCAAAGACCCGAAGTCCGGCAATGACGCGATCGTCGACGATTTTGGGACGTCGAGCCCGGTTGTCGGCCCGGATGGCGACGTCTTCGTCGGCGTGCTGGAAAACCCCTTCCCGAGCAACCATGACCGGGGCTGGATGCTCCACTTCAGCGGTGACCTGAGCACGAGCAAGGTCCCTGGCGCATTCGGTTGGGACGACACCCCGTCGATCGTGCCGCGTTGGGTGGTGCCGAGCTACCATGGCCCGTCGAACTACTTGCTCCTCTCGAAGTACAACAACTACGCGGGTGTCGGCGGCGACGGCAAGAACAAGATCGCGTTGCTCGATCCTCATGTGTCTTTCAACGAGCCCATTTCGGGCATCCAGACAATGGACGAGGTCGCGACCATCGTCGGGCCGACACCGGACGAGGAGCATCCCGAGGTTCCTGGCGCCGTCCGCGAGTGGTGCGTCAATTCGGCGGTCGTCGACATCCGCCGCCATTCTGTGATCCTGAACTGCGAAGACGGCGTGCTCTACCGCTGGGACCTGAGGACATTCGCTTTGAGCGAGTCAGTCCGGCTCAATGACGGCATCGGGGAGGCGTACACCGCCACGGTGATCGGTCCGGACGGGCATGTCTACGGCGTCAGCAACGCGACCCTCTTTGCCGTCGGTGGTTCTTTCACGCCTTGACGACTCTCCTCGCCGCTGTCTTGCTGTCGCTGCCCCGACCGTTCGTCGTCGCGGAGTGGCGGAAGCCTGACGCCCAAGGCCGGTCGTGCGCTTCGTGCCATTCGCCGGACGGTATCGAGTTGTCCCGGTACGGGTTCTCGCGCCAAGACTTGTTACGCCGTGCCGCGAAGCACCTCGACTCGGCCGACCGGCAGGCGGTGGCCGAAGCCGTCTTGGCCGCGCGCCCCGACGACGAGCTGGCCTTGAACCCGTTCTTCGACCGACCAATGCAACCGGGCGACGAAGTCCTGCGCGGGAAGACGCCGGCAGAGCGTGACGCGGCGTTCCTGAAGGAGGTCGCCGCGACGGTCCCCTCGCTGGACGGCGACGCGCCGACGACCATCGCCGACGCGAGGCGGGTGCAACGTGAGCTGCTTGCCGTCGACTTGGGCCGGCTTAAGGTCGGTGTCCCGATGAACCTGCTGAGCGAGGACGTCGCCCACGGGGCAAAACACTCGACACTCGCCCATTGGACACCGGACGTGGGCATGCCGGCGGTCGAGCGCTTGTTTCCGTTGGAAGACGCCTACCTGGCCAATCCGTCCTGGCAGTCCCTCGACGCCTTGGACCGGGCGGTCCAGAGGGATTGGCAGCCCAAGACCGCCATCGAGCAACTGAGCAAAGCCAAGTTCAGGTCGCTGCTGGTGTACCAGCACATGTTGAGGACGAAGGAGATCTTGAGCCGAGCGTATCTGCCCGAGGGCAACCCGTTTTGGGAGGTCGCTGAGTTTGGACGAGTCTTTGAGTCGGCCGACGCCAAGATGCTCGGGCTACCCCCCGACGTCGCCCGTGACAAATCGCGCGGGCCGACCCTCGCCGAACAAATGCGCCAACTGCGTGCGCCGTGGTACTGGTTGGCCTGGACTTTTGATCCCGAGCTCGTGAAAACCCGCCTGGGTCAGCAGTCACAAGGGTCCGACTACTTCACCAAGGAACTCCTTGACTCCGGATATCCCGGCCACACCGCGTTCATGCTGGCCCGCAAGATGATGGGGCAGCCGGTGACGAGCCGCCGTCCATGGGAGATGCGCTTCTCCTACTTGCTTGTGGGTCGACCGCTGGCTGAGACGGAACCCGCGGCGGCGGAGGACAAGGAGTTGTTCCGCAGGGTCGTCGGAAACATCCTGTGTGCGACGGCTCTGGTGCTGGAGGACGAGGTCAAGCGCGGGGGCAAGGTGGCGTATCGGGAGTCCACCCTCCAGCAGTTGCAGATGGCCCGCGGCTATCTGCGCCACGCCGGTCGTCCCGAGGACGCGCTCTTCGACCGCGTCAGCAAGGTGGTCACCGCGGCGAAGCGGTGGCCCTAAGCCCCGGGACGGCTAGCGGGAAGCCGACGCCCGGCGCTTCTGGTTACGCTTGGCGAAGGGTCCGCCCGCCGGCCTGAAAACCCTGGGCGGTCGGGCGTGCCTGGCCATGGACAGCTTGGAGTCTGGCGACAGGGGAAGCCTGGCGTCCATCGCCTTCTCAATCCCGCGGACGTCGGCGTGCTGGTCGGGCAAGGCGAACGTGACGGCCTTACCCTCGGCCCCGGCCCGGCCGGTGCGACCGATACGGTGGACGTAGTCCTCTGGGTTGTCGGGCACGTCGTAATTGACGACCAGGGCGATGTCTTTGACATCGATCCCGCGGGCGGCGATGTCGGTGGCGACAAGGACGCGGTATTCGCCCGACTTAAATCCGTCGAGGGCCTCGCGGCGCTGGGCCAGGGTGCGGTCGGCGTGGATCTCCGCCGCCGAATGGCCGAAAGAACGGACGGACTTGGCCAGCTTCCTGGCACCGTGGCGCGTGCGCGCGAACACCAGGGTGGGGCCGTCGTGAGAGTCGAGGACGCTCTTGAGCAGACCAGGCTTGTCCTCGTGCTCGACGACGTACAACTCTTGCTGGACGTTGCGGGCGGCGGTGCCAGGCCGGCTGACTTCGACACGGACCGGGTCGGTCATGTGCCGGTTGGCGACGTCGAGGACGGCGTCGGGCATCGTCGCCGAGAAGAGCATGGTCTGCCGGATGCGGGGGACGGTGGCAAGGACCCGGTCCACGGCGGGGGCGAAGCCCATGTCGAGCATGCGGTCGGCCTCGTCGAGGACCACGACGGCGACATGGTCCAGCCGGACGGTGTCCTGGTTGAGGTGGTCGATCAGCCGACCGGGCGTGGCGACAATGACTTGGGGCCGGCTCCGAAGGCGGTGGACCTGGACGCTGATCGACGCGCCGCCGATCAGCGCGACGCACTTCAGGCCCAGATTGACGAGCGACTCTTCGATTTGAAGGGCCAGTTCGCGGGTCGGGGCAAGGACGAGGGCCGTCTCATGGCGGCTCAGGTGGGCGGCGATCGGAAGGCCGAACGCCATCGTCTTGCCGGTGCCGGTCTCGGCCACACCGACGAGGTCGCGTCCGGTGAGGGCGACGGGGACGGCCTGCGCCTGGATCGGCGTCGGCGTGGTGAAGCCGAGCCGCTCGACGCGGTCCAAGACGTGGGGTGGCAGCCCGAGGTCGGCGAAGCCACTTTGGTTGGGTGATTCGGACATAATCGGAGCCCGGACCAAACGCATGGTCCGGGCTCAAAATGATTATGTCGTGACCAAGCCGGACCGGCTCGGCCTATACCCACCAGTCAAATCCTGGCGCGGTGGTAGGCCAGGTGGGCGGTGTGGATCTCGACGATGTCGGCGGGCCCCATGCGGCCGAACAACGGGTGCTTGAGAACGGTCGTGTCGTCGTCCAGGTCGCCGACCGCGTCCTTGAGCTTCTTGCGCACCTGCCTCCAATGGTCGGCGGCCCGATGGGGGTCGGGACGTTCCTCGGCGGGTGACATCTGACTGATGGTGGGCATGGGCTGGGCGCTGGCTAGCTTCTTGATGACGAAGGGGTAGAGGAACGACGTCTTGGCGGCCCGGCCCCGCTGTCCGTCGAGGGACGCCTTGAGTGCCATCGGCAGGTAGTAGGCTTCGGTCAGGGCCATGTGCTCCAGGGTCTCGGCAGGCGTGAACGAGCCCTTGACTGCGGGGGTGTGCTGCTTCTCTTCAGGCATAGCCAAGACATCGGCGATCATCTGGTCCATGTCGCGGTCAAGGTCGTGCCACCGGTCGGAGCGTGACATTCCGACGATCTTACTTGGCACGCTGGTACTCGGCTTGGACCGCCCAGTCTTCGCCGCCTTCGGGGTCGATGTTGACCATCCGCAGTTGCATGCCGCCGCCGACCGTCTCGACTTCGATGCGCCAGCCCCAGTCCGGCCCGTCACCGGCGGGGTAGGTGCCCGAGAGGCGGAGGACGCCGTCGTCGCTGCTCCCTCCGGAAAATGACATGAGCGTGCTGTCACTGTGCCATGTGTCCGTCCAAGTGGCGGTGGCGCCGTCGGCATTGGCCGTGGCGACGAGGACCCCTTCCTGGGTCTCGCCGTCGAGTTGCCAAGTGTAGGTGACGGTGGCGTACGACTTGGTCGCAGACACGGTGAGGCGTGACGGCCCCGCGTGCACCTTGTCGTCTCCCTCCAGCCATGACCGATGGAGCGTCGATGTCCCGGCCCATTCGCCGGTCAGAGAGTCCAGTGGGGGCGGTGTCGGCACGGGGGAAGTTTAGCCGTTGTCACCAACGGAAAGGTACACCGGCTAACCATGCTTCGGTCTGGCGTGGGTTGCTCATGACACGGACATCGCGCCCCTCGGCGGCCCACTGGCGCATCCGCTCCCGCTTGCGGTCGAACGACTTGAAGTGCCAGGCGAGGATCGATTCAGGGGACAGGGCTTGGCGCAATGTTTCGGTGTTGCCGTTGCAGACCGGTTGCTTGTCCACGATCCGGCGGAACGTGCGCCGCAGGAGCCGGGCCAAGGAGAGCCAGCGCGGGTAGTCCAGGCAGACGATGAGCTGGGCACGGGCCAGCGGGATGTCGATCCATTTGCCGTAGGCCGTGTCCATGACCCAACGGTCGCTTGAGCAGGCCTCGGCGAAGAGCTTCCGCTGCTCATCGTCGGGCACCGGTGTCCAAGGCTGGTCCGCGACCCAGGCAAGGTCATCGACATCGACGAGGGGCAACCCCGACTTGGCGGCGATCTGCTTGGCCAACGTCGTCTTGCCCGAGCCGGTGACGCCATACACCAGGACACGGTCCATGTCCGGTGATTGTAATCTCCTGCCGCGCACTACTTGACCTGGCCCGCCCGGTTCCTGGTCGCGTGGTGGTTCCAACCGGCCAAGACCAAGTGTTCGTCGGGGTGCCCTATGCCGTCTTCGACCCGGTCGTCGCCGGCGTACATCTGGACAAGGACGGTCTTGCGCACCTGTTCAGACCGGTTGGGCATGGAGCCATGGACGAGGAAGTAGTGGAAGAACAAGACGTCGCCAGGCTCGGCTTCGAGGGGCACGGCGCCACTGAGTGGGTACTGGGCTAGGAAGTCGGACTCGGTGTGGGACGAGGTGTCGGCGACCCGGCCGTGCTTGTGGGTCCCGGGGTAGACGCGCAGACAACCCATCGTGTCGGTCGCCGCGGACACATGGATGATGGCGGCCGTCATCGAGTCCCTAATGGTCGGGAAGTAGTTCCAGTCTTGGTGCATGGGAAACGGCGCTCCCCGCTCCCCGGGCTTCTGGAAGAGCTTGGTGTGGTGGAGGACGACGTCCGGCCCAAGGATGTCGGTCGCGGCCCGGAGGAACCGTTCTTGGTACAAGGCCCTCGCCCACACCGCCGAGTACTGCTGGACGTTATGGGTGTGCAGGACGACCATGCCCTGGGTTCCCATGCGTTCCATCTCGGGGCCGCCCCAACGTGCGTTGATGTCCTCGCCCGCCGCCGATATCTGACCCACGATGGCGTCGAACTCCCGCTCCAGCTCGCTGACCTCGTCGGGGCTGAATACGCCCTTCACCAGGGCATAGCCGTCCTGGGCGAACTGGCGGCCCAAGGCGGTGTCGGCGACGGGGATGACAAAGTCAAGCGGCGGGATTGCCATGTGTATACGGACATTGTGGATGGGCGGTGAGTTCAAACCAATGGCGGTCTTGGACAAAGAATTGACGGTTACGGCCATGGTATCGTCGGGCAATGGCTGCCCGCGAACTGCTCGGCGCGCACCGGATCGACGTTGAGGCCGGCGGCTTCGTCACGTTCGACGTCCAATTGACGAACTCCAAGCACAAGCACGACTATTACGAGCTTTGTGTCGTGCTCGGGGGCAGCGGCAACTACGAGCACGGTAACAGGAAGTTCGACCTGCGGCCGGGCACCGTGTTCCTGTCCGAACCTGGGGTCGTCCACGAGATCACGTCGTTCGAGACCCGTGACCTCCACCTCTACTTCGTCAGCATGTCAGTGAACCGGCTCGGCACCGACGTCAAGGGATTCGACGACACTGCGGTGGGGGCCTTTCTTGCCGGACATTTGGTGGCCAAAGACGGCTTCGGCCTGCTCGGCTCCTATGCGCCGCTCATCGCCGACTCGGAAGGAAGGGAGGCGTTCTCCTCCCGCCTGCTCGTGCAATTCGCCCTGGAGGCGATGAGGGCGTTGACCATCGGCGAGGTGCAGTCGGGGGCGTCCGAGCCGCTTGCCGACTTCGACTTGGCGGTGGCCTATATCGAGAAGCACCTTGACCGTCGTCTCTCGCTCGGTGAGGTGGCCCGGGCGGTCGGCGTGTCGGACCGCACTCTACGCCGACGGTTCAGCGAGCGCGCCGGGTCGAGCTTTGTCGACGAGGTGAACCACCGCCGCATGCGGCGGGCCGCCCACCGGCTGCTCATGGGTTTTGGCGTCGGTGAAGTCGCCGAATACGCGGGCTTCTCCGACCCCGGGCAGTTCACCAGGGCCTTCACCCGCGCCTTTGGTATCGCGCCCAAACGGTTCCAGACGACATACCTGCCAGGGACGATGGCCAAGCGCACCAGGCCCGACCAGAGTGACCTCTAGTGCCTCCGAGTCAGAATAGACCGACGCCGCCGATATGAAGCAATACCGCCTCAACCGCCTCTTCCACCCTCGGTCCGGCAACTGCCTGGATGTCGCGGTTGACCACGGCTTCTTTAACGAGGGCTCTTTCCTTGCCGGCATCGAAGACATGGAGTCGGCGGTGAAGACCCTGGTCGACGCCGCCCCCGACGCGATCCAACTGACGGTCGGGCAGGCCGACCTCCTCCAAAGGGTCCCCGGCCGGGAAAAGCCCTCCCTTGTCTTGCGGACCGACGTCGCCAACGTGTACGGCAAGTTGTTGCCTCGGACGTTGTCGTCCCAAATGATCGAGGACCCGGTCGGCCAAGCCCTCCGCCTAGACGCGGTCTGCGTCGTCGTCAACCTGTTCCTGATCCCCGACGAACCAGAGGTGACATCGCAGTGCGTCGAAAACATCCTCATGATCAAGCCGGAGTGCGACCGGTGGGGGATGCCCCTGATGGTGGAGCCATTGGTCTTCCGCCCCAACGAGGATGCCGGCGGTTATATGGTCGACGGTGACCCCGGAAAAATCATCCCTTTGGTCAGGCAGGCCGTCGAGATGGGGGCGGACATCATCAAGGCAGACCCCACCGACGACCCGGATGAATACCACCGTGTGGTCAGGGTCGCCCGGGTACCGGTCTTGGTCAGGGGCGGCGGGCGTGCCGCGGACGACGTGGTCTTGGCGAGGACGGCGGCGCTGATGAAGCAAGGTGTCCGGGGGATCGTCTACGGGCGGAACATCATCCAGCATCCCCGGCCGGCGGGCATGACCCGCGCGCTGATGGCCATTGTCCATGACGGGGCCAGTGCCGAAGAGGCGGCGCGCCACCTGGCATGACCGAGACGGTCCGCGTCGGGATCATCGGTGGCGGGCTCATGGGCCGCGAGGCGGCCAGCGCCTTCGGCCGCTGGTTCGCGCTGACCGACGTGCCCGTCGGGGCCGAGTTGGTGGCGGTGGCCGATGTCAGCGAGTCTGCCCGTGATTGGTTCCGCCGTGTCCCGACCGTGCGCCATGTCTTGGCGGACTACCGTGAGCTGTTGGCCCTGGACGAGGTCGACGTGGTCTATGCGGCCGTCCCCCACAACCTCCATCTGGACGTTTGTCTCGACACCCTGGCGGCGGGAAAGGACTTGCTCGCGGAAAAGCCGTTCGGCATTGACCTGCATGCCGCGTCGATGATCGCCGAAGCGGCCCGGGCGACCGGACGGTTTGTCCGGTGCTGTTCGGAGTTCCCGTTCATGCCGGGCGCCCAGGCGGTCGCGGACGCGGTCAAGAAGGGGGGCATGGGGCGCATCCTGGAGGTGCGTTCTTGCTTTTGGCACTCCAGCGACCTCGACCCGTTGAAGCCGGCGAACTGGAAGAGGCAGTCGCAGACGTGCGGCGCGATCGGCGTGATGGGCGACCTGGGCATGCATGTCGCCCACCTGCCCCTGCGATTCGGTTTCACGCCCAAGCGGGTGTTCGCCCAACTGCAGAAGGGGTATGGCCAGCGACCTGACGGCAAAGGCGGGATGGCCGTGTGTGACACCTGGGACAACGCCATCCTCCACATCGACTTCGAGTCCGACGGGGTCATGGTGCCGATGCGGTGGGAGATGAAGCGGATGGCCCCGGGGGAGACGAACACGTGGTCGGTCGAGGTGCTGGGCACCGAGGGCGGGGCGCGATACTCGACCAAAGAACCCAAGACGCTTTGGCGGTTCCGCGGTGGCAAGCAGCAGGGTTGGGAACGGGTCGACCTCGGTTTCGCTTCCGTCTTTCCCACCGTCACGGGCGGCATCTTCGAACCAGGTTTTCCCGACGTCATGCAACAGATGTGGGCCTCGTTCCTGACCGAAAGGTCGGGTCTTCTCGGCGACCGGTTCGGCTGTGCGACCCCCGAGGAAGCCCTCATGAGCCATCGCGTCTTCGACGCCGCCCTGCGTTCGCACGAGTCAGGCCAGTCGGTGGAGGTCTAGTTGCGGCACGGCGTCTTGGCGGCGGGCAACTTCATCGTCGACAAGGTCAAGTCAATCGACGTGTACCCGGCCCAAGACTGCCTCGCCAACATCTTGGCGGTTCAAGTGTGCAATGGCGGCGGGCCGTTCAACCTGTTGGTTGACTTGGCAAGGCTTGGAGTCAAGTTCCCTCTTGCCGCGGCCGGACTGGTCGGCGCAGACGGCGAAGGGGACTACGTCCGGGCCCTGCTCAAGGGTCACGGGGTCGACACTTCCATGCTGGGACAGACCGACCAGAGTCTGACTGCTTCGACCGACGTCATGAGCGTGGTCGGCACGGCAAGGCGGACGTTCTTTCACCATCGGGGGGCAAACGCCCTGCTGAAGCCCGACCACCTGAGCCTCGATAAATCAGGCGCGCGCATTTTCTACCTCGGCTATCTGCTGCTTCTTGACGGAATGGACCAGGCGGTCGGAGAAGAGACCGGGGCCGCCGTCGTACTCAAACGGGCTCGCGAGTTGGGCATGGTGACCGCGGTGGACGTTGTCAGCGAGGACAGCCGGCGGTTCCGCGACGTGGTCGTCCCGTCCCTGCCCCATATCGACCTGCTCTTCATGAATGAGATCGAGGCGGGCCGGACGACCGGTGTCGAGGTGACCGGGGCGGCGAGCGCGGCGCGCGCGGCGGACCAACTTTTGCGTTTGGGAGTCAACCGAGCCGTCTTCATCCATATGCCGGAAGGGGCGTATGGGCGGATAAGTGACGGGGACGGGACATGGCAGGGCAGTGTCTGCTTGCCGGAGGACATGGTCGCCGGGGCGGTCGGGGCGGGCGACGCCTTCGCCGCCGGGGTGCTGGCGGGTTGGCACGAGGGCCTCGGGGTCGGCGAGTGCCTGACCCAGGGTGTCGGGGTGGCGGCGGCCTGCCTGACCCACCAGACCACTTCAGACGGGGTGGGGTCGCTGGCTGACTGTATGGCCCTTGGCGAGCGGTTTGGATTTAGGCCAGCGTCCTGAAAACGTGATCAGGCCTGTCCTTCCTTCATACGGTCGACCCCCATCAGGCCGTGGGGGCTGAGAACGTCAACGATGTGGGTCGTCTCGATGGTCTCGACTCCGTGAGGGAAATCAGGTGGCAAGACCAGGACGGTGCCTCCCTCGACGACAACCTCGCGCCGGTCTTCGCCAAGAATCCATTTGACCTTGCCGCTGAGAATGACGGAGACTTGCTCGCTGGCGTGTTGGTGGACCGGCACGGTGGCCCCAGGGTGAAGTACGACGTGGGCGACCAGGGCGTTCTGGGCGTCGACGCAGTGTCGGTCTAGGCCGGGCACGGGTTGGTCGAACCGGGCGTCCGCCCAGCGGACGATCTGTAGTTCCATGCCCGGATCATACACAGCGGCCGTATACTCCCGGTCCGATGGCGAACGACGGTCACGTCCCCTATCGGCCAGACCGACCCACGTGGGAAGAGAGCCGGGCCCGTATCGAAGTTGACTACGCGGTGGCCGACGCGCGCCGGACTGTGCGCCAGTTTTCCCGCGACCCGGTGCCTCTGGACATCATAGAGACGGCGGTCAAGATCGCGGGCACGGCACCGAGCGGCGCCCACAAGCAGCCTTGGTACTTTTGCGTCATCGGAGACCAAGCGACCAAGCAGGTTGTGCGGGACCGTTGTGAGGCTGAGGAACGGGACTTCTACACCCGGCGGGCACCCAAGGAATGGCTGGACGCCTTGGAGCCGCTTGGCACCGACTTCGTCAAGGAACACATCACCGACGCCCCGTGGCTGATCGTGGTGTTCCGGCGCGACTATGACGTCTTGGCCGACGGCAGCCGGTCCAAGAACTACTACATGACCGAATCAGTCGGTATTGCGGTGGGGTTCTTGATCCAGGCCCTCCACCGGGCCGGGCTGGCGACCCTCACCCACACGCCGGCACCCATGACGTTCCTCCGCGAGTTGTGCGGCCGACCACCGAACGAGAAGCCGTTCGTCCTTATCCCGGTGGGCTATCCGTCGCCTGATTGCGTCGTGCCCGACCTGCGGCGCAAGCCGCTCGAAGAACTGTACGAGCAAGTCAAGATTGTGTCAAGGTCAACTTGACTGCGGACCAAGTCGGTGGTCAGAGTTTCATAACCTGACCTGTATGTCGACGAAAACGACTGTGGGGCGCCGTTCCGGACTGGCCTTCACATTGATCGAGCTCCTGGTGGTGATCGCCATCATCGCCATCCTCGCCGCGATCTTGTTCCCGGTCTTTGCCCAGGCCAAGGCGGCCGCCAAGAAGACGCAGTGCCTGAGCAACAACAAGCAGATCGGCACCTCGCTCTACCTGTATCTGAACGACAGTGACGACACCCTGCCGATGGCGAACTATCCGGCCGCCCCTGCCTATATCGGCCCTCCGTTCACCGTGTTCCAGTTCCACGCTGGGGCCGGCGTCGCGGAACTGGCCTGGGCCGACCTGATGCAGCCTTACGCGAAGAACACGAAGATCTTTGCCTGTCCCGACGACGCGGTGGACGCGAAGGCGGCCGACGGTAGTGTCCTCAAGGGGGAAAGGCTGTCATACGCCCTCAACTTCTACAACTACCGTCAGCCTAACGGCGTGGCCCGATTCGCACTCAACGGCGGCAACATGAGTGAGATGGCCACCCCGGCGAGCAAAATCTTCATCGCGGAGACCGGCGTCGACAGCACCGGTAAGCGGCGGGAGATCGTGCGACCGGACCGCGACGCCGGGTTCGACCGCCATTCGAAGGGCTCTAACTACGTCTTTGCCGACACCCACGCCAAGTATCACCTGCACCCGGCGTGGTGGGCGACGGTGGCGGGCAGCGTGTGGGGCAACCCAGACGTCGCCCAAACCCAGCCGTGCCCGCAGTGGTTCCCCTGGGTGGACGCCGAAGAAAAGTGGTGACCGGTTGAGAGGGTCAGGGCTCGACGCTGATTGACGTCCCCGGCATGATCCGGGGGCCGGCCAGTCCGCTCGAGCCCTTGGTGGCCCCGCTTCCCCAACCGAGGAAACCGACGCCCTCGACCGTCGCCGGCTTGTTGACCTCCTTCTTTTGTGAGGTCGGGTGGTAGGCCTCGTCCAGCTTCTTGCGGGCGGCCGCGATCTCGTCATGGAAGGCCGAGTCTTTGCACAAGTCGGGGTCGGGGACTTCGACCACCGTGCGTCCCCCCTTTTCGCCCCGGACGACCATGTAGAAATCGCCGTCCTTCTTCAATTCGATGGTCTCAAGGGTGCCCTTCACCCTCCACATCGAAGTCTCGAACGGCGCTTGACGCCCGCCGAGTTTGGCGGGGCTCTTGGTCGCCACCAAGTCTTCTATCGTGATATCGTGGATAGAGCGGTCGATCTTGGACGCGTCGCGGTCGCTGGCCGTCTTGACCAGCCGTCGTGCGGCCCGGTCGACGTTGGATCGGGGTCGAGTCAAGAGAGCGACGGTGGTGACCGCGGCGACCACGGCCAAGACGCCACCGACGGCAAGGGTCCGGTTTTTGGATGCGGGCATGGCGGTTAGAACGAGCATAGCAGAGCGCGGGTTCACCTTGGTCGAACTCTTGGTGGTCGTCGCCGTGATCGCCTTGCTTGCCGCGATCCTCATGCCTGCGTTCGCTTCGGCCAAGTCGGCGGCCAAAGCGACGTCGTGCCTGTCCAACATCAAGGAGACGGGCATGGCGGTGACCCTCTACGTGGACGACTTCGACGGTGGGTACCCGCAGACGCGCAAGACGAGCAGCGACCCTGCGAAGGACGATGCGGACGGGTCAATGGAGGAACCCGACTACGGCCCGACTTGGCGGCTGGTCCGCCCATACGCGAAGACGGGCGACGCCCTAGCCCATTGTCCCGAGGACCCCGACCCCACCGGGAGCCTTTGCGACGCGCCGTTTCCCGACCATCCTGACCTGCACTCCTACATCACCAACGGGTGGTTTGCGTTCGGGCTCAAGGAGCCGCAGGTCAAGGCACCGGCGGAGACGGTCTACATTGCGGAACGGCGTTCTTCAGCCGGCCCGGGCGGCGTGCCCTACTGCAACTACTTGTACCGGCCTTGGTTCAACTTGGCTAACCACGACGCGCCCGAGAACGACATGGACGCCGAGTCGGGGGCGGTCTCGACCAAGCGCCACCACCAGGCGAACTACGGTTTTGCCGACACCCACGTCAAATCGCTTCCGTTTGCGGCGACGTTCAACCTTGAGAACGGGACGGACCTGCACAAACCGTGAGCCGCCGCCCCGAGGGACGGCGGCTCGACAGCCTACTTGTAGTTCTTGGCGTTCTTTTCGTTCAGGCCGGGCGGATGACGGTCGTTGCCGACCGGGCCGCCTTTGGGAGCAGGCTTGTCGGTGACCCCTGGGTTGTCGTTGCCGCATCCGGCCAAGGGCAGGCTGGCGAGAAGGACGCCAAGAGCCAAGAGGATCAGTTTGCGTTCCAGAACGCCCCCCAAATCTGCTTGCCGGTCGTCTCCATCCACGCGCAGTACTCGGCCGTGCCGGGGGCTTCGTTCCAGTCGATGAACGCACCCCGCTTGATCGGTTTGGCGCTGCCGTCCGCCTTTCCGGTGGGGATCGAGTCGCCGTTATAGAACTTGCGGGTGTCCCAGATCATGTTGTACCAACTCCACTCGCCGGTGGTGTCGGTCGGGTCGATCCAGTTGGCTTGGTAGGCGCGGAAGTAGTACCAGCCGACGGCGGTCCCGCCCCAGACGTCGGGGGCAAACGCGATTCTCGTCGAGATGTCTTCCATCCCGGCCAGGCTGCGGCCATAGACATAGTTTGTGAATCCGCCGTCGCAGGCGCCGTTGTCGGTCTGCCAGTAGCCCGAGTAACCCGAGTCGTTGATCGAGATCGTGGTCACCTGGTCCCACCCGTATCCTTCGTACTGGCTGGGACTCGGCGTCGCCCGTGCGGGGTCCCACACCATCTGTTGTGACTTCATGTAGGGCTGGATGATCGACCCCCAAGTCGGCTCCGCATAGGAGGGGCCACTGTCGGTCAGGACGGTGCCGTCGTCATAGTCGCTCCCGTAGATGTGGGCCGCCAGTGTGATCTGCTTGACCGTGGACAGCGTGGCGGTCGCCTTGGCCGACTTCTTTGCTTGGGCAAAGACGGGGAACAGGATGGCGGCGAGGATCGCGATGATCGCGATGACGACAAGGAGCTCGATGAGCGTGAACGCACGGGTGTTGTTCTTCATGGCTTTGTTGGTGTGCAAGAGAATGTGGTCGGAGCAACATCCATGCCGACTCCACCAACATTGTACAGGAGCCTTTTCGATATGGCGAAATTGGAGACGGCTAAAGCGCGTCCCGGACTTTGACCACGGTGTTCCAGTTGCGGGCCGTCGCTTGTCCGATCAACTTGGTGTAACCCTTGACCCGCGGCAATGTCGACGTCCCGATGCCGTCCGGGAAAACGACATAGAGTTCCCGGGCGACAGCGGCAAGTCGCTCCGGCCCGGTGACTTGGCTCTGGACGGCCTCGACCGCGGTCAGGTCGAATTCGTCTCGCCCGAAGGAGACGAGGAGGTGGTCGGGGTGCTCGCCCGCGAATTCAGGGAAGGGGTTTCGGGCGACGACCTGGTCCAAGTCTGCGCGGCCCCTGGCGTGCGTCCACGACTCGAACCCGAACCGTGCCGCAAACGCCGCCTCGACGATCCGCTCGATTTCTTTCGCACCCTCCTCAGGATGACTGATGACGGCAGTGCCGCTCTGGAGCACGGTCTGGACATCGTCCCCTCCCAGTCCGCGCAACATGTCGCGCAAGTCCGCCATGGCGATCCGCCGCTTGCCGACGTTGACACCCCGAAAGAAGAGGGCATGACGGGTCATGTGGTCACCGGCCGCTTCGGGCCGGCCGCTCTGGTTCGACGGCGCCGCCGACGTGCAGGGCCAAGTAGTGGACGGGGGTCATTTTCTCATGGCGCTTGAAGATCCGGCGGAAGTAGCCGCTGTCGGTGAAGCCGCAGTGCCGGGCCACCTCGTCCAGCGAAAGCTCGCCGATGGTCAACAAGTGGCGGGCGTGCTGGATCCGGCGGCGGTGGATCGCCTCGACGAGGCTGATCCCATAGACCTTGCGGTAGACGCGGCCGAGGTAATCGGGACAACAGGCGAGTTTGTCGGCGATCGCCGAGGTGGTGATCGGTTGGTGGAAGCAGGTGCGGACGATCGCGTTGGCCCGTATCGCCAGGGTGGCGGTGGCTTCGTGCGCCGCCTCGCCAGGGAGCTTGAGGGAGGTTTCGCAAAGCACGGACAGGACGGTCGCGTCGGCGGCCAAGCTCCCTCCCGGAGCTACGTCGAGGTCGTCGAGTAACCGCTGGAACAGCGCCACCAAGTGGTCGGGACGGGCGACTCGCGTCGCGGCGGGGACGACAAGGTTGCCGTCGGCGCCCTCGGCCTCGCCGGACAAGGTGAAGTAGGTCCAGTAGTAGACCAGGTTCATCGGGTTCACCTTCCAGCCGAAGTGGCGGCGGCCAGGCCAGAGCAAAAGGGTCTGGTCCGCCTCGACGGTGTGTTGCACGCCGCCTTGGCTGATGTGCAGGGAGCCGTTCCTGACGAAGATGAGCTGATAGGCGGCGAGGGTGCGCTCGGGATAGCGGTTTTCATCCCGTGGCGTAAAGATGCCTGCCGAAACACACCTTACCGGGAGGCCGGCGGCAAGACTCATGGCGTTGATGTCGTTTAGCATGTCGGAATCCTCCTGTCCTTGTGCCTTCTTCTCCTTGGTATGGACAGTTGTGATTCTATACACTCACCGTGCCCGGGCGGACGTAGTGCCTGGGCCACTCGACTGGGGTCGGTGTGGTCTCTAGCCAAAGAGGGCTCGAAATGAATAATCACAAACCAAGTCAAACGAGGTGTCGACAGGCGTTCACCCTGATCGAACTCCTCGTCGTGATCGCCATTATCGCGATTCTTGCCGCAATTCTGTTCCCGGTGTTCGCCCAGGCGAAAATGGCCGCCAAAAAGAGCATGGGCGTCTCTCACCTGAAGCAGTTGACGATCGCCAACATGATGTATCTGTCGGACTACGACGACGCTTTTGTACCGGCGTCAAGGACAGACGTCGATGGGACCCAGTTCATCTGGATGTTCATGATCTACCCGTACACGAAGAATCTGGACATCTACCGCAACCCTCAGGGTGAGCCGAACTCTGGGGCGACAGGCGACCCTTACTACGAGTCGTTCTGGAAGTACGTGGGTGGAACGTACGGCAGCATCCCGCGGGCCCGGATGAAGGGGCAGCAGTTCTACAACGTCAGCGACCATAACGCCATCGCCCGCGCCCTGAACGCGGTCGGTTCGCTCCACGACGGCGTCATGGGATGGATCATGGCGAACCCGAACGGCATCGGATGCTGGGGTTCCTGCGCTTGGGTGACGACGGCCAGCTTGACCCAGACGCAGATCGGCAACGTGGCCGACCAGGCCCTGATCTTTGACGCGGGTGAGCCGACGGGTGACTACGCGACCGGCCGGCCGCCCGACGAAGAGCTGGGCACGTGCGCCTACCGGATGAGCTACAGCCCGGGCGGCGACAGCATCGGCGGCGCCACCCCGCGTTGGGGCGGGGTGAAGTCCTGCACGGAAATGCGCGGTGACCCGCCCGGATCACGCTACACCATGGCTCCGGGCCAGGCAGAGAAGATCCTCAAGGGTCAGTCGAACATTGGCTTCAGCGACGGCCACGTGAAGTCGATGAGTCTCACCGCCCTCTACAAGACGGAGCAGTGCGACCTCGCCCCGACGAACCTGTGCATGGTGCACCTCTCGCCCAAGAACTGACATGAAACCCCTGATCGCCCTGGGATGCCTGCTCCTCGGCCTGTTCGCCACCGGTTGCAACGAACCGCAAAGCGACTTGACGAAGGAGGACAAGGTCAAGATGGACAAGTTGTTCAGGGAGGGCGTCAAGCCCAATCAGACGCCGGCCGCACCGGCGGGACAGAAGGCCGAGGGGCAACCCGGGCCACGCGGTTCGGCGGGGCAACCCCTGAACGCGGCCGACCAGTGACGGAGACCGTCACCTGAGACTGGGCGAGTCCGCCCGCGCCAAACCATGGTGCGGGCGGACTCAGTTGGGTTAGCCGCCTTCGTTACGGCACAAGCGCCGATAGGTGTCGACCTCGGCGGGGTCGAAGGGGGTGCCGTCGGCACGGAGAAGGTCATGGAACCACACCTTGGGCTCTTCGCCGCCTTCTTTTGAGCCCCACGGGAAGATCGTGTTCGTCTTCCCCGAGACGAATCCCCATTGGAGGCATGAGACGTCTGCCGCTTTGAACACGGGCAGGTGCGTCGTGACCAGACTGTTGTTGGTGCGGGCCATCCACTCTGTGCACACGACCGGCCGTCCGTAACTCTTGTAGATGGCGATCTGCTTCTCGAGCACGTCGACGCCTTCGTAGCAGTGGAATGAAGTGACGTCGCTGAGTTCCAGGCAGAGTTTGTCCATGTCGCTACCACCCTGCCACGCCCCGGCGGTCAAGGGCTGGTCGGGTCGGACCTCCCGCGCCCACTCAAAAACGTCGCGAAGCAGCGTCGCCGACTTCTCGCCGTAGCCGGAGTTGCCCGGCTCGTTGTAGAGGTCCCACATCCAGACGCGCTTGTCCTTGGCAAATGTCTTGACAATGTCCTGGACGTACGTTTTCAGACGGGCAAGGTCACCCGGCCACGCACGGCGGTCGTCGCCCGGGCTGCGTACCCACCCGCTGTTGTGGACGCCCTTGCGAGGCGCGGGCTGACGGCCTACCCTTGGATGAGGGTTCCAGCAGTCGTCGAAGATGCAGAACATGACCTTGACTTGGTGCTTGCCCGCCAGCTTCAAAAAGTCGGCCATCCGCTTCTTGAAGCCCTTGGGATCCTGTTCGTAGGCGAGGTCGTGCAAGTAGACGCGGGCCCGCGACATGCCGACCGAGTGCATCCAGCCAAGTTCGCGGTCGATCGTCGCGGGGTCAAACGTGTCTGCCTGCCACATTTCCAGTTGGTTGACTGCGGTGCTCGGCGTGAAATTGCATCCGGCGGACCACCTTTGGCGGGCGCCCCAGTCCTCAGCCTGCTTTAGGGTCCAACGAGGCCCGGCGATCTGCAGGGCGGCGATCAACAGCGTCATGACCCAGAAGTTACCTTCCCATGCCGCTCTTGGGCCCGATCAAGAAGGGGCATATCAAGATTTTATCAAGGGCATTCCTCTGCAGTCTATATAACGACTAACATCCGGCCCAGGTGCGCGATGGCGCACCGGTTTTTGTGGGGCTTCGTATGAACCGTGCGTTCACCTTGATCGAACTTCTCGTCGTGATCGCGATCATCGCCATATTGGCGGCGATCCTCTTCCCCGTGTTCGCCCAGGCAAAGGAGGCGGCCAAGCGGACGACCTGTTTGAGCAACGCCAAACAGATCTCGCTCTCGTCAAACCTTTACTTCAGCGACAATGACGACACGTCTCCGACGGTCGTCGAATACTACAACTACGACATCGCCGGCAACATCTCGATCGTCGACTACTTCAACCAGCTGGAGCCGTACATCAAGAGCAAACAGATGTTCGTCTGCCTCGACGACCAGTTCAAGGGTTGTGACGCCGTGGACGGCGTGCCGGACTACATCCCGGGCGGGCAATGCCTGAGCTACGGCTCGAACTGGGGGCCGATGCAGTCGTTCAACGCGGGCACCAGCGAAGGCGGCCTGTACGGCCCGCCGCTGAACGGAGGGAACTGGGAGTACCACGACAACGGGGGCCCGAACGGCTGGTACTTCACCTACACCGTACCGGGTATCTCCATGACGTCGGTCACGTCGCCCGCGACGATGTTCGCGTTTGGAGAGTCGTCTGACGTGCCGTTCTACACGATGTGCATGGGTTCGATTTTGAGCCGCTACTTCTACAGCCAGACACCGATCAACCGCAACAGCCAGTTGCGCCATGCCGGTAAGTTCCAGGTCGGCTACGTGGACGGGCACGCCAAGATGTTGCCGTTCAAGGGCGGCACTTGGTCGGGCGGGGCGAACTGGCCCGCCTACAACAGCGGATCTATCGAACCGGTCGCCTTACCTGCCGGAGCGGACCACTACGGTGACTGGTGCTCCGACCCGACCGCGATTATCGTCACCGACGTCGGCCCGATGCCGTGCAATGAAGTGGCCTACGTCATCCTCGCCGACACCGTGCTCTGGCCTGACTAGAGCCGTCGACTCGCCCCGGGCGGTGCCGCCCGGGGCGTCATGAACCCTGTCCGACACACGCCATGAGCACCTTGCGCCATCTCGTCTGCGCCGCCGCCGTCTTGGCCTCTGCACTCCTCATTTCTGGGTGCGAGGGGCCCAAGATCGATATCAGCAAGTCGCCCAAAGCTGGCGCGGCGGGCTTGGGCCATCCCAAGGTGCCCACCGCGCCGCCGGTCGGTGACAACCCGCCGAAGGCCGGGAAGGCCCAGTCAGGCTGAGCGGCGCCGACGCCGGGCCAACGCGGCCAAGCCCATGACGCCTAGCCCGGCGAGAGAAGCCGGCTCGGGCACAACTTCGACACAACCGTCGCAACCCTCAAAGGTCGTCCAGCCCGGAGACATCTTGCCGAGGGCGTCTTTGAAGTCGTTGTATTGGCTGTACACCCCGTCTTGGTAAATCGTCAGGTAGTCGCTCTTGAGGCCGGTCGATCCGTCGGTCGCGTTCCCCTCGTGGGTGAAACCCCAGCGGAACGAGCCGAGCAGGCCGATGTCCTTCGTGCCTAGGTCATAACAGACCAGGTAGGACACAAAGTCGAGGGTCTTGAACATCAGACCGTCACTGTCGAACGGCACGTCCACCAAAGCGGCGGCCATGTTGCCCACCCCGTTCGGATTGGGCGCGATGTAGTTGGTGTAGAGCGGGGAAGTCGCCGGGTCGGGACTGTCTACCGTCCAACTTCCGACCGTGCCGTCGAACTTGGTCTCTTGGTACGCCTGGACCCAGCGGAACTGGTGGTTGGCGCTCAGCTTGAACCCGGGGTCTAGAGTGATGCCGCCACGCATCATCATGCCGGACATGTGTTTGTCGTCACTGCCGACGCGGACGTAGCCGTCCATGCCGCCGTAGTCGAAGGTGACCGTGCCGATCTGCTGGTTCTCGTCATCGACGTCGCAATTGACTCCGGCGGGGCCGCGGCGGCCCTGCTTGCCACCCTGGTCGGTCGTCCCCGCCAGAAACTCCATGGCGAACTTGTTGGTGGCCCCGTTCTGGAACTGGCCGCCAGACATGAACCCGGCCCAACCGGCGAACGGCCCGTCGGCGACCGTCGAGTTGCTGATGTCGTCTTGGCCAGGAATAAGTTCGTGGCCGGTGTTCCCCGCCCAATACTGGGCGTCGGCCAAGGTCGTCGAGACGAGCAGGAAGGCAGTAAACAGAAGGTTTTTCATCGGAAACCTCACGGAATACCACCATTCTAGTAGAGAACGTCACCGCGACAAGCCAAAAGCGTGAAGCCGTGACATATCTGGCAATTTTGCGGGCAATCGGTGACCTCCCCTTGCGATTGAGCACATAGTTCGTTATACTGAACCATATGGTTCAGCAATACGTGCCGTTCGACGCGTCCTTTGGCGCGTTGGCCGACGCGACGCGGCGGGGGGTGCTGGCTCAGCTCGGGACGGGCGACGCGTCCATCACCGCGCTGGCGGAGCGGTTCCACATGACCTTGACGGGCATGAAGAAGCACGTCGCTGTGCTTGAACGGGCGGGACTTGTCCGCACCGAGAAGGTGGGTCGGGTGAGGACCTGCCGACTCGGGCCGCGCTGCCTGGACGAAGAGGCCGCCTGGATCGAGGACTACCGCAAGATGTGGGCCGCGCGTTTCGACGCGCTGGACGCCGTTGTCGAGGAACTGAAACTCAAGGAAAGAAAGAATGGAAACTAGCAATCTCAACCCTACTCATGTGGATCGAAAGTCAGAGCGAGAGCTCGTCGTCACCCGCACCGTCGCCGCCCCTGCCCACCTCGTTTGGCGGGCCTGGACCGAACCAGAACTGTTCCGTCGGTGGTGGGTGCCCCAATCGTTCGCCCTGGCCTTGGTTTCGTGCGAGCTGGACGTCCGTCCCGGCGGACAGTACCGGCTTGTGTTCCGGCACGAGGGATCGACGATGGAGTTTTTCGGCACCTACCTTGAGGTGTCCGCGCCGTCACGGCTTGTGTGGACCAACGAAGAGGACGGAGGCCAGACGGTGACTACGGCCACGTTCGCCGAGGCCGAGGGATCGACAACGGTCGTGGTCAGCAACCTCTACCCGTCGAAGGAGGCCCTGGAATCTGACGGGGCCACGGCGGCCATGCCGGAGGCCTTCGACCAACTCGACACCTTGCTGGCCAGTCTGCCTCACGGGTAGGCGTCACCCAGAGCTCGGTGAGGCCGTGTGCGGGCCTGGTCAGGGACGCCCGGCCTCCTTCAGGAGGCCATACTGCCGGACTGCCGGCAATGGGTGGTGGGCGGTACAGGATTTGAACCTGTGACCCCTTCGGTGTGAACGAAGTGCTCTACCGCTGAGCTAACCGCCCGTTGAACCTGTGAACGCCTGTTTGGAGTCCCTCCAATCCCGTGTTTCGCTACCGTTTTACGTCGTGTTTGACGTAGTTATACGTAGCTCCCAGCGGGCCTGGCGTCCAAAGAATATACCACGTTGCGTGTCGCCGCTTGCAGCCAGACGGTGCCGCACCTCACGTTGTCGATTAAGAGGAGTGACGTGCGGTGACGTAGCGCTAGAGCGCGATAGTCTCGTCTGCCTCTTCGGGAGTCGCTACTTCGCTTGCCTCGACCTCGGAGTCGTCGAACATGCGGAAGTAGCGCCAGTGCAGGAAGACTCGCTTGCGGGCGCGGCCCGTCACTTCGCGCAGGATTCCCGCGTCGACCATCTGGCCTACGAGCTTGTTCGCCGCCTTGAAGCCCTTCCCCGTGAGTTGCTGCGCGAGGTGCACGCTCAGGAACGGGTGCTGGAAGAGCTGCTCGTGGAGGCGCAGTCCGTCTGCCGTTGTCCTGCCGAACTTCTCCTGGATCGTCGTCCGCTGACCCTCGCGCAGCGCCACGATCCTCCGTGCTACGTCCGTTGCCTCGTTTGCGACCGACGCGACGCCCGCGAGGAAGAAGCGCAACCACCCCTCCCAGTCACCCTTGTCCCGAACCGCCTGGAGCCTGTCGTAGTATTCAAGGCGATTCTGCTTGAAGTAGTGGGACAGGTAGAGCAAGGGGCGCTTGAGGGCGTTACGCTCGCACAGCAAGAAGGTGATCAGCAGGCGCCCGACGCGACCGTTGCCGTCGAGGAACGGATGGATCGTCTCCAACTGGGCGTGCGCGAGGCCGACCTTGATCAGAAGCGGCATCGGGCGCTCGTCGTGGAGGAACCTCTCCCAGTCGCCGAGCGCCAGTTTCATGTCGTCGGGAGCGGGAGGGACGAACCGAGCCGTCTTGAGCGTGCAGCCCTGCGGGCCGATCCAGTTCTGGCTCCGCCGAAACTCGCCTGGGTTCCGCTCTTGGCCTCGGGTGCCGGCCAAGAGCTTGGCGTGGATCTCGCACAGCAGGCGCAGCGACATCGGCAGCGTGTCGAGGCGTTCGATCCCGTAGTTGAGTGCGTTGACGTAGTTGACAACCTCGGAGACGTCGGCGGGAATCTGTGGGTCGAGAACCTTCGCCTCAAGCTCCAGCACGTCAGCGAGCGAAGCCTGCGTCCCCTCGATCTGGGAGCTGAGAACCGCCTCCTTACGGACGTACATCATCACGAAGAGGTCGGGGTTGGGCAGCGCCTCAGTGGAGCCGTCGAGGCGACCCAAGGCGCGATCCGCCTTGGAGAGCAGCTCAAGCATCTCGTCGTCAAAGGCGATCGGCGGGTCGGGCGGGAGCGCCTTCGGGACGAACGCGCGATAGCCCGTCGGTTGACCGACGTATAGTCCCGCACGCTTCGAAGCCTGTTGCATCCTGGCGATCATTATCGCCCGAGCGCGGAGCCAGTATTATCGGTTCAAGCTGTTTTTGGAAATAAACAGGCCCGTTACCGACCTGTATGTGCTCGTGGCGGAAACATTGGCTTGCACCCAACAGCCTGAGGTTCCACCACGTTCCATGAGTTAACACGTGAGCCGGACGTACTCCCTTGACGAGGTCAACTTGGCCTACCAGGACATGCTCCAAGGCCGTGTGGCGCGCGGGGTCGTCGTCTTCGACCGGTAACCTCTGCGGCGATGTCTGCCGAACTTGTCCGGCTCTTTGACTATGACCTTTGGGCGAACCGTGCTTGGCTCGGCTACTTGTCGGCCCGGGGCCGGCCTGATACCGAGACTGCAGTTCTCGGCCACGTGCTCGCCGCCAGTGCGGTCTGGTTGTCGCGGTTGGAGGGCGAGTCACCGGCGGCGATGCCGATGCCGGCCGTGGACGAGGCCACCCTGGCCGCCCTTCACGGGCGGTGGACGGGGGAGTTGGCCCGACGCGCCCTAACTGAGGTAGTCAACTACCGCCGGTTCAACGGAGATCGTACAGAAAGCGAGGTCGGCGACATCGCTCGGCACGTCGTCAACCACGGGACTTACCACCGGGGCGAGTTGCGCGGGCTTTGTCGGGCTTGCGGCGACGAGAGTTTTCCTGAAACTGACTACATCAGATTCACTTCCCGTTGAACCTGCGCAGGGGGTCGGCCAGAATTTCATAGCAAAAAGTCGTGGGGAACACCGATATCGTGACCGAAACACAAATGTGGTCATGAGAAAATTACCTACGGCCAAATTGCTGGGTTCAATGCGCTATGCGACAAAGTTCGGGCTGATCGCGTTCCTGTTCCTCGTACCGCTTGGCATCAGCAGCTTCTTCTATCTGAAGGCAGCCGCAGCAGACGCGGAGTTTGCCAACGCCGAGGTGGTCGGCGCCGACTATATTGCCGTGGCCAACGAGGTGGTGGGCCAGCTCGCCGAATCGGAGGGCACGAGCAACCCGGCGGTGAGTGAAGCGGCCGGGCGGCTCGCGGACGCCCAACAGAAGTTCGGCAAAGGCTTCGACTGTGAGTCGGAGTTCAACGCGGCCAAGGAGGCGTTGTCCAAGGCGGAGAATGGTGACGCGGCGGCGGTCAGCGCGGCGATCGACTCGTGCGCCAAGTTGATCGGCAAGGTCGCTTTGGCGTCGGGGATCGTCCTCGACCCGGTCTCCGAGTCTTATTACACGTTTGACGTGGCGACTAACCAGATGGTCAAGGCCGTTCCCCGGTCGTTTCAAGCCAAGACCCTCATGGCCGACAAGAAGGCTTCTGACGGCGACCGGGCCGTCATCGCCGCGATGCTGCGATTGGACGCGGACAACATCGCATCCGACATCGACTTGGCGATCAAGTCTAAGGGTGGCCTCAAGAGTTCGCTCGCGGGGCCGTCAGCAGATTTCATTGCCCACGTCGGAGAGGCGGCCAAAGCCATTGAGGCGAACGGGACCGCCGACTTTCGTGGTCTGACCGAGAGCGCCCTGGCCATCCAAAAGGCGAGCCTGGCCGAGGCACGCAAGATCACCCAAGACCGGCTTGACGCGAAACTGAGCGAGCGGGGCATGTTCCTGACCACGGTCTCGACGTTCCTGGTGCTTGCCGCCTTGGCGTTCGGCGGGTTCTACAGTTCGACAAAGTCCTCCGTCGACTCGTTGATCGTCAATGCCGGTCACATGGCGGTCGGGGACCTGAACCATGACCTGGTGCGTAGCACCAACGACGAGGTGGGCGACGTGTTTCCGAAGCTTCAGGAGATGTCGGAGAGCCTCCGTGAATTGGCTGCTTCGGCCGAAAAGGTCGCCCAGGGCGACCTGACGACGCGGGTCGACGTGCGTGGTGATGAGGACGTCCTGGGCCACGCGATGCGGAAGATGCTCGAAAACCTGAAGCTCGTGATCGGCGAGCTCACGCTTCAATCGGAGTCGTTGACCGACGCCAGCCGCGTCCTGACTGAAGCGGCCACGGAGACCGGCACGAGCACCAAGGCCATCGAAGCTTCGGCAGGTGAAGTCTCCGAGATGTGCGAGGCGTCACGCCGGGCGAGCCAAGACATCGCCGTGAGCTGCGAAAAGCAGGCCGCCAGCATCGACGAGGTCAACAACCTGATCAAGGAGGTCAACGTCGTCATCGGAAACCTTGAAGAAGCGGTCGAGTCCCAGGGTGCCGCCGCGGTCGTCGCGTCGGGCCACGTGAAGGACGGCAACAAGGCGTTCCAGGCGACCCTCGCCAGTGTCCAAAACGTGGACACCCAAATGAAGCACTCGGCGGCGACCGTCGAGGCATTGGGCCAGAAATCGGAGAAGATCGGTTCGATCGTCGACACGATCTCCGACATCGCCGAGCAGACCAACCTTCTCGCGCTCAACGCCGCGATCGAGGCGGCACGGGCCGGCGAGCAGGGCCGAGGGTTCGCAGTCGTGGCGGACGAGGTCCGCAAGTTGGCCGAACGCTCGTCGGAGGCGACCAACGAGATCGCTTCGCTGATCGAGGACGTCCGCTCCGGCGTGGACGACGCCCTGCGGGCGATGGAGGGCAGTGTGAAGGAGTTGGGCGTGACCCGTGACGTCAGCTCGACGGCAGAGCAAGCGCTGGCCACGGTCGAGACCCATACCGCGTCGATGGCCGAAGCGACCTCCTTGCTCAGCGAGGCGGCCCAGGCGATCACGAAGAAGACCAAAGACCTTCATCAGACGATGCAGGCGATCGGCGCGATTTCGGAGTCGACGGCGGCCGCCGCCGAGGAACTGACCGCGACCGCCGCCGAAGTGGCGGGGCAGGCCGACGAAGTGGCGGGGCGCGCCCGGACTCAGTCGACCTTGGTCAACAACATCGAGCAGAAGGCACACGACCTCTCCGGTATGTCGGACACCTTGAGGGAGATGACTTCCCGGTTCCACCTAGGGAATGGCGACCAGACTCGTCGTGCGGCTTGACCAATCCTGACGGACAGGTCAAACTCCTGCCATTGATGAACCTGGCCGGCCGAAAGGCCGCCAGGTTCGCTTCTTCATCCAGGTCGGCGCTTTGTTCCGCGCCTGGACTCCAAGGGAGGCTATTCCTTGGTTGGCCCGGAGCCGGCCGGGAGTTCGCTCTCGTACTTGGACGGGCATTTGACGAGCATCTTCTCGGAATGGAACGTGCCTTCCTTCATCGTGCCGATCACGACGACTTGCTTGGCCGAGGCGAGGTTTGATTGCGGCGGGCCGGTGTAGACCACCGGCATCGTGCCCGTGGCGTCCTTAAGGTTGAACTTCACCTGACGGTCCAGGGTCTTCTCCTGGAGGGTCTCCGGAACGATCTCCCCGACGACGTGGACTCCCGCCCCATGGTTTTGGGCTTCTTTCACCGTGACGTAGGGACTCGCGTTACTGACGAACACCATCCCGAGACCGACGACACCGACCGCGGCGAGGGCGATGGAGACGATAATGCCAGGTTTCATGTCTGCCTTCCCTTATTGTGCTGCAGGGTACCGCCGGGACGGGACGCTTAGCCGGCCCTCACGTGTAGTGGTCGGGCCAAGACTATGGGTCTTGGCGGCGGCGCTCCAGGCTTTTGACCCGGGCGTCGATCCTACTCATGTGGACGAACAGGGCGCACCACACCAGAAGCGGGGGCACGGCCATCAGAAGCTTTGTGGGGTCCATCGTCAAACGTATCCTTTTCTTCGAGAACTGCGACGTGGACGTGGGTCCGGTACACCCACGTCGTGAACAGCATGACCAGGGTGAAAACACCCAAGACGCCAGTCCAATATTCCGGTGAAAACTTGCCCTGCTGCACCGTGTCGCTTGGGTGGAGGGATGTGGCCGCCACCTGGGGTATGCGCGGCAGCACAAAGGTGAGGAAGACGATCGGCAGGGCCGTGATCACCGAGTAGGCCGCGGCGGCACGGGCCCGCATCACCGGCTCGTCGAAGGCGATACGGACCAGAAAATAGGCCCCGAGCAGGAGCAAGACGATCAAGAACGACGTCTGCCTGGCGTCCCAGTGCCACCACTCTCCCCACTGGACTTTGCTGAACAGGATCCCCGTCGCCATCGTGGCGCAGGCGGTCGTCAAGCTTGCCGCGGTCGCCGCCGCCGCCCGGTGTTCCCACAGCAGGTCACGCTTGGCCAAGAAGCAACCGGAGCAGAACGACGCATAGAGAAAGTAGACCGTGCACGTGAAGGCGCAGGGCAGGTGGAAGATGACCACGCGGGCAAGGTCAGGTTCCTTGAAACTTTGGGCCGGTGGGACGGCAAAGTAGTAGACCGTCATGGCCGCCATGGCCAACATCAGCAGCCACTTGAGTGGTGCGGAGAGACGGCTCATGGTTCGCGCCAGATCGCGGCGAACAGGTGTGGGGCCACCGCGAACACGACGAGAGTATACAGCCACGTCCCCGCACAGGCCTGCCACCCTGAGGCCAGTTGGCTTCCTTCCAGGGCACTCCGGCCCGACGCGACGCCCATGGCGAGCAAAGGCAAGAGAAGAGGAAGGGCGACGACACCGCTCAGGTTGGAGCGGTTGGCCCCGCGCGAAATGATCGCCGAGGTCAGCGTCACCGTGCCCCCCAGGGCGAAAACTCCGCCACCCAGGCTGCAGAAGAACAGGAGGGGCTCCTTGACGGCCAGCGACATGAGGACGACGAAGCTGAGGGCGACGACCGCTCCGACCACCGCCATCTGCAGGCAAGCGTAGGCGGCCTTGCCCCAAAAGACCACGTAAGGCTGCGACCAAACCCGAAGGAGGTCGCCCGTGCCTTGCTCGTCCTCCGCGACGAACGTCCTTGTCAAGGTGCTGACGCCGGCGAACAACAGGGCCGCCCACATCATCCCCGCCGCGGCAGGGGCGTCTACAGTCCGGCCGTAGAAAGCGAAAGCCAGGGTGAAGACGGTGCCGAACGACAAGACCAGCGCCGTGACCGACGCACTGGTGTCCCGGCGCTCGGCCGTCCACTCCTTCTTCACGACGGCCGCGGTCTGCTCAAGCCAACTCCAACTCATGGGTGGCGAACCTCCGTTCCGCCGGGTCGTTGGTCGCGATGACGATGGCCGTCCTCGGCGCGCGGGCGGCGACGACGGCCGAGAGGGTGGCGAGGCCGTCGGCGTCCAAACCGGCCCCCGGCTCGTCGAGCAACAGGGCTCCCGGTCCGGCCTGGACGGCCAGGGCGAGCTTGAGCCTCGCCCTCATTCCGGTGGACAGGGTGCGCGCAGGATAACCCGCGGCGTAGGCAAGGCCGACTTCGTCGAGGAGTTCGCTGACCCGGGCGGTGCACCCACGGAGACGGGCGGCAAGCTCCAGGTGCTCGGCGACGGTCAAGGTGGGATAGACGGCCTGGTCCAGAGCGGCGTAACCCAGGCCGCTGCCGACGTCGTCGGGCCGGGTCACCTTGCCTTCGGTAGGGGGGGTGAGGCCGGCAAGGAGCTTGAGCAGCGTGCTCTTGCCACTGCCGTTCCGGCCCAGGAGCACCAGGCACTCACCCGGTGCGACGGTGAAGTCCAAGCGGCGGAAGAGCCATCGGTCGCCATAGCGCTTGCCCAGGTTCTCGCCGCCCACCACCTCGGCGGCATTATAACAACGTCCGGGCAAGGCGCCGCTGGGAGGCTGGTGAGGATAGGGGGTGGACATCCCGATAATTGCCTTCGTGGAGGCTGCCCTGTTGAGGGGCGGATATTGCCGTGCGCATTCGGATTGGTGACGCTTTACTCGGTCGTGGGTTGGTCTCAGAGTCAGATATCGAGCAAGCACTTGCTGAGCAAAAGATCACGGGAGAGCCTCTTGGCACGGCTCTCATGAGGATGGGCTTTGTCAATGAATCTGACCTCCTCGAGACTTTGGCTGAGCACCTAAAGACGCCGGTTTGGGATCTTGAATCATGCCCGCCGACCCAGGACGCCCTCGCCTGTGTCCCCATGTCAGTGTGTCAGGAGCACCGGCTAGTCCCCGTACAGCTGATTAACGACGACCTCTACGTGGCGATGGCGAACATTGACGATGTCCGGGCCAGCGACACCGTCGCCTTAGGAGCAAAGAAGCGCGTCGTTCCGGTCTTGGTAAGGACGGCCCAATTGGAAGCCTTCCTCGGTGGTCAGACTCGGCAAGCCGTCAACTTTGCGGATCTGCTCGTCAGCAAAGCGCTGGAAGTTACCCAAGACAACAGCGTTGAAGATGACTCCGAGAGCATCTTGACCGTTGAGTCGACCGCCCCGGTCATCACCCTTGTCAACCAGATCATTGCCCAAGCGATCACGCTCAAGGCCAGCGACATCCATATCGAACCTCGGCGTGACCGATCCGACGTCAGATTCCGCCTAGACGGCCTGATGCAAGAGGTTCAGCAGTTCCCGTCCAAACTGCATGCGATGGTGGCGGCACGGATCAAGATCATGGCCGAACTGGACGTGGTCGAGAACCGTCTGCCGCAAGACGGTCACTTCAGCGCTAGGCTCGACGACCGCGCCGTCGACGTCCGCGTCAGCCTGCTTCCCAACCGTCATGGTTGCCGCGTCGTCATGCGCGTGATGGACAGCAAGTCGCAAATGCTTGATCTGGACCAACTCGGATTCTCCGACCGAAACCTCGCCACTTGGCGCGAGTTGATCGACAACCCGTACGGATTGCTTTTGGTCACCGGGCCGACCGGATCAGGCAAGACGACGACGTTGTATTCGGCTCTGAGCAGCATCGCTGGGCCGACTCGCGACGTGATGACTTGCGAGGATCCGGTGGAGTGCGACCTAGAGGGGATCAACCAGTCCCAGGTGAACGAGCGGATCGGCCTGACCTTTGCCCGCCAACTCCGCGCGATCCTGCGGCAAGACCCGGACGTGGTTCTGGTGGGCGAGATACGGGACGCCGAAACATTGCAGACTGCGATACGGGCCTCGATGACTGGCCACTTGGTTCTGAGCACACTTCACTGCAACGACTCGGTAGGTGCCTTGCCGAGGGTCTTCGACATGGGTGCCGAGCCGTATTTGTTGAGCACCTCGCTCCTTGGGGTTGTCGCCCAGCGACTTGTGAGGAGGCTCTGCCCGAATTGCAAGGTTGAGCAAAAGGTGTCGAGTGAAGACGCCGATCTCCTGGGTGCCTGTTTGGGCCAGGTACCAGACAGCCTCTGGGAGTCCGTGGGCTGCCCGGCGTGTCTCGGGTCTGGCTACCGGGGACGGAGCGCGGTCCACGAGATCTTCCGCGTCAGCCCGGACGCCGCAAGTCTGATCGCCAGACACGCCACTGTTGAAGAGATCAGCGCACTTGCCCAGCGAGAGGGAATGACCACCATCCAGCAGGACGCGTTGACCAAGGTCGTCGATGGCTTGACCTCGATGGCCGAGGCCCGTCGGTTGGTGGCCTTTGGGTCAGTGAAGTCGTCACTATCAACTTCACTTGCCGCTTGAGATATCCTGACGGCATGGACAGCAACGTCACGCGCCGACAAGCGCTCGCATGGGGCGCGGCCGCCGTCGTGTCGGCCACCGCGTCAAAGGTCTCGGCCGTGACTCCGCCTGCGGAGAAGCCCGGTGCGGGCCGGCTCAACCAGTCCGTCTGCAAGTGGTGCTACTCCATGGACCTGGACAAACTGGCGGGACACGCCGCCAAGCTGGGCCTGAAGAGCGTCGAACTGCTCGGCGAGGCCGACTGGCCGACAGTGGCCAAGCACGGCTTGGTCTGCGCCGTCGCCAACGGGCCGACGAGCATCGGCACGGGTTGGAACCGCATCGAGAACCATGACCGGTTTGTGAAGGAGTCCGAACGGCTCCTCCCCCTCGTGAAGGCCGCCGGCATTCCGAACATGATCGTCTTCTCCGGCAACCGCGCCGGCCTGCCCGACGACGAAGGCCTGGCCAATTGCGCCAAGGGACTTAAACGGATCACCCCGCTCGCCGAGGAGCTCGGTGTCACGGTGATCATGGAACTGTTGAACAGCAAAGTGGACCACCACGACTACCAGTGCGACAAGACTCCGTGGGGCGTCGAACTGGTCAAGCGGGTCGGTTCACCACGGTTCAAGCTCCTCTACGACATTTATCACATGCAGATCATGGAGGGCGACGTCATCCGGACGATCGAGCAGAACCACGAGCACATCGCCCACTATCACACGGCCGGAAACCCGGGCCGCAACGAGATTGACGCCACTCAGGAGTTGAACTACCGGAGGGTGGCCCAGGCGATCGCCGACACTGGTTTCAAGGGCTACTTCGCCCACGAGTTCATCCCCAAGCGAGACCCCGTCAAGTCTTTGGGTGAAGCCTATGAGACCTGCCTGGTGTGACCAGGGATGCTGACGTCGCTCGCCCCGACTCCGGCGGAGCGTCTGGCCGGGGCGTTCACGCCCGACCGGGCTGCCCAGGCCGTCCGGGCCGTCCTTGACGACGGGATCGTCATCCTGGAGGACGTCGTCGACCTCGGCCATGTCGCGTCGCTCCGCGACAAGATGCTGGACGACCTCGCCCGGTTCCTGGCCCGGCCTGACGCACCGTACAACTGGACCAAAGGCAACGTCCAGCAGGACCCGCCGCGCCAAGCAGAGTTCCTCTTCCGCGACATCCTCGTGAACGACTTTGCCATCCAGGTCACCAAGAAGATCTTGGGTAAGGGCATGGTCAACAGTTTCTACAGCGGAAACACAGCCCTCCCCAGCGACGAGCGGCAGCCGGTGCACGCCGACATCGGCCACCTGTGGCCGGGCCAGGAGCATGTCCACCCGCCGTACGGCATCGTGGTGAACGTCCCCTTGGTCGATATGGGGCCCGATAACGGTTCCACCGAGATATGGCCGGGCACACACAAGGACCCCAGCGTCGTCTTCCAGGACGGGCTGATCGAGGCGGGTGAGGAAGCGCTGGCCCGCTGGCGCGACGTCAGCCCGCCCGTCCAGCCTGTCGTGAGGGCGGGGAGCATCGTGGTCCGGGACATCCGCATGTGGCACGCGGGCATGCCGAACCGGACGCCGACCCCACGGCCGATGGTCGCGATGATCCACTACGTGAGTTGGTGGCCCCAGGGGGAGAAGATCAAGTTCCCCCAGGGCACGGAACGCCTCTTGGAGCATCCCGACTTGACGACATGGGCAGAGTTTGTCGACGGCGACATCGACCACGTCGGCAGTGCCCACGGCTACGCGGGGGACGCCAAGTAGGACTTCGTTGCAAGTTTATGCATGATTGTGCATAATCATGCACATGGACGTGGCGCGGGACAAGAGGTTGGATGCGGTCCGCCGGATCTTGGCCCGTCACAAGGTCACGACGCAAGGCGAGTTGGCCGGCCTCCTGCGCGCCGAAGGCTACGAGGTGACCCAGAGCAGTGTCTCGCGGGACCTCTATGAACTCGGTGTCGCCAAGGTCGGCGGGCGGTACGTCGTCGCGGGCCGTCCTGGCCTGGCCGGGTCTGGTCTGGTGTCGGCGGTCCCGTGCGGGGCGAACATGGTCGTCCTCAAAACGGAGACGGGCACGGCGTCGCGGGTGGGGCTCCTGATCGACCAGGGCGGTTATGCCGGAGTCGTCGGGACGATCGCGGGAGACGACACCGTGTTTGTCGCCACGGACGGTGAGGCGAGCACCCGGCGCCTGGCTGAGGTTTGGGCGGGTGAAGAGGAGTTGAATGGCTGAGAAGGTTGTTTTGGCGTTTTCCGGTGGGCTTGACACCAGTTGGTGCGTCCCCTGGCTGATCGAGCAGGGCCACGAGGTTGTCACCGCCACGGTCGACGTTGGCGGAATATCGCCGGAAGAACGAGAGGCGCTGAGGGCGCAGAGCAAGACCCTCGGGGCGGTCGACCACATCCATGTCGACGCCCGTGAAATGTACTTCGAGGAGGTCGTGCGCTTCCTGCTGGCCGGGAACGTCATGCGAGGCGGGACCTATCCCCTGTGTGTCGGTAGCGAGCGCGCCCTCCAGGCCCGCGAGTCGGCCCGGGTGGCGGCCCGCGTCGGAGCGACCGCCGTGGCCCATGGGTGCACCGCGGCGGGCAACGACCAGGTCCGTTTTGATATCGCCCTGCGGGCCTACGCTCCCGACGTGACTGCCTTGGCCCCTATCCGCGACCTTGCCCCAAGCCGGCCCGACCAAGTGGCGTACCTGAAGGATCGGGGCCTGCCGGTGCCGCCGTTTGGGGCGGATTATTCGGTGAACAGCGGCCTCTGGGGCGTCACGATCGGCGGGAACGAGACGAAAACGACTGACCAGACCATCCCCGAGTCGGCCTGGCAGCGCACCCGGGGCGTGTTTGACAGCCCGCCGGAAGAGGAGCGGGTCACCCTCAGCTTCTACAAGGGGCGGCCCGACGGACTGGACGGGGTCAAGGGTGACAGTGTGGAAGCGATCGAGAAGCTCGACGTGGTCGCCGCACGTCACGGGATAGGCCGGGGTATCCACCTCGGCGAGACGGTCTTGGGGGTCAAGGGCCGGGTGGCGTTCGAGGCTCCGGCCGCGACGTTGCTCGTCGCCGCCCACCGAGAGCTTGAGAAGCTGGTCATGACCAGCCGTCAAATCGCCGCCAAGGACCAGCTGTCCGCGCTGTACGGCGAGTACGTCCACACCGGGCAGTTTCCCGACCCGGTCTGTCGGGACATCGAGGCGTTCTTGGCCAGTTCGCAGGAACGGGTGACCGGCGAGGTCAAGGTGGTCCTGAGGACCGGGTCGTTCATGGTCGAGGGCGTGACCTCGCCGTTTTCCCTTCACCGGGCAAGCCGGGCCGTTTATGGCGAGGCGGTCGGTGAATGGGAACCGCGCGACGCCCAGGGCTTTTGCACGATCGTCGGGTTGCCCGCCGTCTTGCATGCCCGGGCGGGGAGACAACCTTGAAGCCCTGCGTGATCGACAAGATCGGGAGCGTCACCCTCAACTGCAACCTGCGGCGTGACGTCAAGCTGGGGGACGAAATCCGGTGTCAAGAGGGAGACGTCCTCGCGGTGAGGATCAAGAACTCCAAGACCACCTATAACACGATGGAGTTGACGACCGGTCGGTTCTCCGCTCTCAAGGAGGGTGACGTCGTGGCCGGCGCCTTGGGCCACCGCCGCGCCCTTGGCGGCTATGCCGGGCATATCCCCCCGTCACTCAAGCCGGGCGACACCGTCAACATCCTCAACATGGGCGGCGTGCTGGGCACGTGCACCTCATGGTCACCGGTGGTCGGCCCGCCCTTTGAATGCGAGGTGCTGGGGCAGGTCCTTGAGTTTCCCTACCTGGGAAGCCGGGTCGGTGTCCCGGCCAGCATCAAGAACGCCGCCGTCCCCATTGACGAAGAGGTGGACACTCAGGGGCCGCCGGTCGTCGCCGTGGTCGGAACGTGCATGAACTCGGGCAAGACCGAGGCCGCCATGGCCTTGGTCCAGTACTTCGCCCGCACCGGCTTGCATGTGGCGGCGGGCAAGACGACCGGGGTGAGCCTGCGGCGCGATGTTTTGGCCATGCTTGACGCGGGGGCGGCGGAAGGGATGACGTTTACCGATTGCGGGGTCGTGACGACTTCCGAACTGAACGCCGCCGGGCTGGCCAAGACGATCATGAACCACTTGGGGGCCAAAGAGCCCGACGTGGTCGTCATCGAGCTGGGTGACGGCCTGATGGGCGACTACGGCGTCCAGGCGATCCTGGCGGACCCTGGCCTGGCCAAGCGGTTCACCGCCGTGGTGTTGGCCGCCAACGACCCGGTCGGCGCTTGGGGGGGATGGCGGTTGCTCGCCGACCTCTACGGCATCACGCCGACCGTCGTGACCGGACCGTGCACCGACAACGCCGCGGGTGTCGACGGGCTTCGACGGGAAACGGGCCTGCCTGGTGTCAACGCGAGGACGCATCCGGGAGAACTGGCCCGCACTGTCGCGGAGAAGCTGGGGTTGGGGCATGACTGAGGTTCCGGTCGTCGTCTTGGGCGGTACCGGCTACGTGGCCGGTGAGGCGTTGCGCTTGTTGGCGGGGCACCCTGCCTTTCGAGTCAAGGCGGTGGTGAGCGAGTCCTCGCCGGGACAACCTGTCGCTGACGCGTTCCCCCATTTGACGGGCATGCTGGACGGCCTCAACTTTGTCCCCATGGGGGACGCGATGGCCTGCCTGGGCGAGAACCCGTCATGGGGAGTCGTCTCGGCCTTGCCCCACGGCGCCGCCGCCGAGCGGATCGGCGAGACCCTGGAAGCGGCCGCCAGAGCGGGGGTCACCGCCAAGGTCGTCGACTTGTCCACCGACTTCCGGTTCGCCGACCCGTCGTCGGGGTTCTTCTGCGGGCTGCCTGATCTGGAGAAGGAGACGCCGGACTGCCACATCGCCGAGCCAGGCTGTTTCACGACGGCGGCGACCCTGGCCGTCTCTCCGCTCGTGGCGGGAGGATGGGTCGAGGGTGCCGTCGTCGCGAACGGGGTGACGGGGAGCACAGGCAGTGGTCGGACTCCGAAGGCGGGCACCCACCACCCCGACCGGCATAGCGGCATGTGGGCCTACGAACCCGTGCGCCACCGTCATGGCCGGGAGATGAGCATGCTCATCGGTCGGTTCGGTGAATTGGAAGAGTTCGTCTTCCTTCCCCACTCGGGGCCCTTCGCCCGGGGAATCCACATGACCGTGACCGCCCGCCTGGCCCGCGACACCGACGCCGCGACCCTGGTCAGCGAGACCGCCGCGTTCTACGGCCACACGCCGTTTGTCTCGGTGTCCACCCGCATGCCCAGCGTGAAGGAAGTCGTCGGCACAAACCGGTGCCACCTTGGAGTGGCGGTCGAGGGGCGTCGCGTCGTGGTGACCAGTGTCGTGGACAACCTGACCAAGGGGGCCGCCGGCGGTGGTGTCCAGTGGCTCAACCGGCTCTTCGGACTGCCGCAAGAGACCGGGCTGACTAATCTGGGGGTGGGGTGGTGCTGAGATGAGAGACTATTTGAACCTAGACACCTTGTCGGACCTCGAGATCGCCAATTTGCTGTCGTTGGCCCGGCAACTGGAGCATGACCGCGGGTTCAAGGCCTTGAAGGACAAGGTGGTCGGCCTCGTTTTCATGAACCCGTCTCTCCGCACCCTGGCGTCCTTCCAGGCTGGAGTCGGGCACCTGGGTGGCACGAGCTTTGTGATCCAGCCGGGCCAGGGGTCTTGGCAGTTGGAGACCCGCGACGGGGTCCGGATGGACGGGGCCGCGCAGGAGCACATTGACGAGGCTGTCCCCGTCCTCGCCCAGTACTGCGACATTTTGGCGGTCCGGTGCTTTGCCGCCGGCAAGGACCTTGGCGAGGACCTGGGCGAGACGATGTTCAAGAAAATCAAGGCCCTGTGCCCGGTGCCTCTGGTCAACATGGAGTCGGCCTCCGACCACCCGTGCCAGGCCCTGGCGGACTGGAAGACCCTTGACGACCTCGGCATACCGACCGACGGACGTTTTGTGCTGTCGTGGGCCTATCACCCCAAGGCATTGGCGTACGCGGTGCCGCTGGCCGCCGCTTCCATGGCGGCGCGTCGTGGCATGGACGTCCGCATCTTGCGGCCAGCCCCCTACGCTCTCCCTGCCGAAGGTCGGCGACGGATTGACGACGCGGCCCGAAGAGGCGGGGGAAGGGTTGTCGAGACGGACGACCGCGACGCCGCGATGGACGGCGCCCATGTGGTCTACTGCAAGTCTTGGGCGGCACCCCAGTTCTATGGCCGACCGGAGGAGGACGACCGACTTCGCCAGTCGTTCGCCGATTGGACCGTTGACGAACCCTGGTTCGCAAGCGCCCGGCCCGACGCGAAGTTCATGCATTGCCTGCCCGTCCGCCGTAACGTCAAAGTGACCGACCGAGTCCTGGACGGGCCGAGGAGCGTCGTCGTCCAGCAGGCAGGTAACCGCCTGCACGCCCAAAAGGCCGTCTTGGCCACCCTTGCCGGAGAAACTGACTGACCATGCCGACCAACCAAACCATGCGCGCCCTCTTGGAGGCGACCCCGTACCTCCGCCTGTACCAGGGCAAGACCTTTGTCGTGAAGGTCGGGGGAGAGGCCTTTCAGTCGCGTGAATCGACGTCCAACGTCGTCCGGCAGGTGTCGTTGCTCGCCCAGTTGGGGGTCCAGATCGTGCTTGTCCACGGAGGTGGGCCGCAGGCGACCGAGACTGGAGCGCGACTGGGTCACGACAGCCAGTTTGTCGAAGGGCGTCGGGTGACAGACGCGGGAATGCTCGAGGCGATGGTCTTCGCCCTCAACGGCGCGGTGCGGGCCGAGGTGCTCGCGGCGTGCCGCCAGGTCGGGCTCCGCGCCGTGGGCCTCTCCGGCCTGGACGCCGGCCTGGTCGTCGCCAAAAAGCGACCGGCCAAGAAGGGAGTGGACTACGGGATGGTCGGCGACATCCAAAAGGTCGACGCGAGCGTCCTATCGACGCTACTCAACAACGGCGTCACCCCAGTGGTCAGCCCGCTCTGCGCCGATGAGAACGGACAAAGCCTCAACGTCAATGCGGACACGGTGGCGTCGGAACTGGCCGTCGCCCTGTGGGCCGACAAGCTGGTCTACATGACCGGGGCCCCGGGCATTCTCCGCGACCCTGCCGACGCTTCGTCCTTGGTGAGCTACACCGACCTCGCCGGACTTCAAGACCTTGAAGCCAGTGGCGCGCTGACCGCCGGGATGGGGCCGAAGGCGGCGTCAATCCGTAGGGCGTTGGAGGGAGGGGTCGAGCGCGTCCATGTCATCGGGCACGGACCGGCCGACGCGCTGCTGACCGAGGTCTTCACGAACGAGGGCTGTGGGACGATGGTCGTCCGGAGCGTGGAGGCATTGCCAGCGGCGGTCACCGACGCGACGAAGTGACATCCCATGGTCGTCGACTTTCACCGGGCCTTGGTCGAGACACCGTCGGTGTCTCACGACGAGAAGCAAGTGGCCGACTTGGCCGAGAGCTTCCTCCGCGGACATGGGGCGGACGTCGAACGGTGGGAGGACAACGTCGTCGCCCGGGCCGGGAGTGGCCCCAAACTCCTCCTGAACACCCACCTCGACACCGTTCCGCCGACGGACTCGTGGACGGGTGACCCGTGGAAAGTCAGGAGGGACGGCGACAAAATCATCGGCCTCGGGGCCAACGACGCCAAGGCGTCCGCCGCATGCATGGTGTGCGCCTTTCTGGACGTCCTCCGGTCAGGAGGGCCGTGCGAGGTCACGTTGACCCTGGTCCAGGAGGAGGAGACGGGCGGCCGGGGCACCGAGGTCGTCTGGCCCAGACTCTTGGGGCACGGATACCGGCCTGACGGCATCGTCGTCGGGGAGCCGACGGGCTTGGCCGTCGGCACGTCACAGCGGGGCATGCTGGTGCTTGAGTTGGTCGCGAAAGGAATGGCTTGTCATGCGGCCAACGCCACCGAGCTCGGGGCGGTCAACCCGGTCTGGGGGTTGGCCGACGACCTGGTCGCGCTTCAATCGCTGAGCCTGGGTGACCCCCATCCCCAACTCGGTTCGGCGACCCTCCAACCGACCACCCTCAGCGCGGCGAGGGCGCGCAACCAAGTCTCTGACGAGGCCCGGTGCGTGCTGGACGTCCGGACGGTGCCCGGCCTGTCTCATGAGGACGTCGTCGAGTTGGTCAGGGCCAGGGTCAAGAGCGAAGTCCAGGTGAGGTCGGTCAGGCTGCAACCGTACCAATGCCCGGACGGAGCCGCGGTCATCGCGGCGGCCACCGCCGCCGGTGCGCCAGCCACATTTGGGAGCAGGACAATGAGCGACCAAGTGTTCTTTGCCGGTTGGCCGGCGATCAAGTGCGGGCCGGGGGACACCGCCCGTTCGCACACCGCCGACGAGTACGTCCTGGAGAGCGAGCTGACTGAGGGGTTGGCTTTTTATAACCGTTTGGTGAAGGAGTTTGCACAATATGCGTAGGTTATGGGACAAGGGCCTTCCTGTCGACGAGGCGGTCTTGGCGTTCACGGTCGGTGACGACCACTTGCTGGACCAGCGTTTGGTCTCTTATGACGTGTGGGCCTCGCAGGCGCACGCTCGGATGCTGGTCAGGCAGGGATATCTGACCCAAGAGGAAGGCGAGTCGCTTTGTCAGGCCCTCGACGAGATCTCGGCGGACCACGACGCCGGTGGGTGGTCGGTCACCGTTGAAGAAGAGGACTGCCACACCGCGATCGAGAACCGTTTGGTTGAGAAGTTGGGCGACTTGGGCGGCAAAGTCCACCTGGGTCGGTCAAGGAACGACCAGGTGCTTGTCGCGCTGCGCCTTTATCTCAGGTACCAGGTGTCGGACTTGGCGGAGTCGGCCCGGTCAGTCGCGGCGGCATTGGAAGGGCTCAGCGCGAGCCAGGGTGAGAAGCCGTTGCCGGGCTACACCCACTTGCAACGGGCCATGCCCAGTTCGGTCGGGCTGTGGGCCGACGGCTTTGCCGCGGAAGTCCGGGACGACGCGGAAGGTCTGGAGGCGTGCCAGCGGCGGTTGGGGAAGAACCCGTTGGGTAGCGCGGCCGGATACGGGACGCCGGGCCTGACCCTCGACCGAAACTTCACGACGATGCTCCTGGGCTTTGACGCCCCTCACGACCCCGTCACCGCTCCCCAACTGAGCCGGGGCAAGGCCGAGGCCGAGGTGGCCTTCCAGGCGACCCTCTTGCTCCAAGACTTGGGCCGGCTCGCCGCCGACCTGTGCCTGTACGCCAGCCAAGAGTTTGGGTTCGCCAAGTTGCCACCGGCGTACACGACCGGTTCGTCGATCATGCCGCAGAAGCGCAACCCTGACGTCTTTGAACTGGTGCGAGGGCACAGCGCGCAGGCGCAAGGCGACCTCCTCGCCGTCCTGGCCACGACGGCGAAGATGCCCAGCGGCTATCACCGGGACTTGCAGTTGGTCAAGGGGCCTCTGTTCAGGGTCCTTGACCGTGCCGAGGCATGCGCGAGTGTCATGGCGGCGGCCCTACCCGCGGTCGAGTTTGACGCCGCGCGGGGTGCGGAGGCCATTGACGGCCCCGTGAGGGCGACCGAAGAGGCGTTCAAGCTGGTCGTTGAGACAGGAGTCTCGTTCCGGGAGGCGTACCGGACGGTGGCGGCCCGGCTCGCCGGTCCTACGCAGCCTTGAAGACGGTGGTCGCCGCGGCGACCGCTCGGCTAAGGCTCGGCTCCATGTCTATGGTTCCGCAATCGGGTACAGGGGAGCCGTCCGTGTCGGCCGTGACCGTCCAAGGCACGACCCCCAGGCCCTGCCCGTCAACCAGCCGCCGGGCCGCGTGGACAAAGCGGCAGGCGTCTTCGGCAGCTGGTTCTCCGGGCGCACCCGCATAGGTCTGCATCGCTTGGACAAGGCCGTCGGGCAAGCCCATCGCTTCGCTGGCCAAGGCGGCGAGGGTGGCGACGGATTGCCCGTGGCGGTCGGTGAAGGCTTGCTCCAGACTGACCGCGGCCTCCTTGGCGAGGCCATAGACATCGTCAAACTCGTCGGGGGCCAGGAGCGACAGGAGCCCCAGCCCCAGGCGGGCAAGCACGCCCAAGGAGAAGACCTCTTCAGCGGTCCAACGGCCCTCGTCAGTCGGTTTCGATCCCGCGAAGAGGTCACTGGCGAGGCAGCCGGTGACAAAGCTGCCCCGGGAGAAGCGGTCGAGGTCGAGCCTTGACGAGTGCTTGCCTTCGCTCACCAGCGCCTGGGTCCAGAGGGCGACCGCGAGAGAACGGACCGACCGGAAGCCGAGCACCATGACCGCCTCCCGCACCGTCGTCACTTGGCGTTGGCGGCCAAACGCGGCTGACGAGGCGGAGCGCAAGAGACCGGCGGTCAGGGCCGGGTCGGAAAGGACCACCTGCTCGATTTCGGACTGCTTCGGCTCGCCCGCCTCCAACATCGCGGCCAGGCGCAAGGGTGATTTGGAGGGCTGAGGCAGGGCCGAGGCACCCCCGAACATCCGTTCTAGCTCTTTGTAACTCCGCGCCATCGTCGGGACCGCCTGTCCTAACTCTATGGTCGGGTCGTCGCGGGCCCTCCTGCAACCGGTCTACTTGGTTTTCAGCAGGTCTCTGATCTCGGTCAGCAGTTCCTCGGTCGGTGTCGGTGCGGGGTCCGCGACCGGTTCAGGTTCGGTCCGCTTGGCCGCGTTCACCGCCTTGACCATCAAGAACACAACGAACGCGAGGATCAGGAAGCTGATCAAGTTGTTGATGAACGCACCGTACGCCAGTACTGGTGCACCGGCCTTTTGCGCGTCGGCCAGGCTGGCAAAGTTGGAGCCCTTTTCAGTCGACAGTAAGACGTAAAGGTTGTTGAAGTCCACCTTGCCCAAGACCAGGCCGATCGGCGGCATGACGACGTCCTTGACGAGAGAGTCGACGATCTTGCCGAAGGCGGCCCCGATGATCACGCCGACGGCCAGGTCGATGACACTACCCTTGACGGCGAATTCTTTGAACTCTTTGACCAAGCCCATGCCCAGCACGCTACCCGGTTTGGGGCGTGCCCGATTATTGATGGGTCAATGAAATCTGCTGGTCGGTGCGCATGGAACAAGTCAGATAGGAGAGCGGTCTAACCGGCGGTACCGGTTGGCCGGTGTGATTTGACCCGGTGAAACCTAATACGGAGAAGAGCATGGTCTTGGTCGTCGAGCCGGAATCGGCTGAACGGCGTCGTGTCACGTCCGCCCTGGAACGGTCGGGCTACACGGTCGTCGAAGCTTCCGACCTTGCGGAGACGCGGGGTGCCCTCGCCACGGTCAAGCCAGACGTTGTCGTCTTGCCGACCCGGATCCTTGAATTGCCCGATGTCCGCAGTTTGCAGGACATCCGGTCGCGGTCCGACGCCATTGTGTTGGTTGTTTCCGACCGGTCGGGCACCAACGAGATCGTCGCCGCCCTCGAAGGGGGGGCAGACGATTATCTGACCAAGCCGTTTTCGCTTGGTGAACTCTTGGCCCGTATCCGCGTCACCTTGCGGCGGCGGCGGGGGCAAGAGTACATCGACGGGCATCCCGTCGATGACGACCGCTTGGTCGTCGATCCCGCCAGTCGTACGGTCATGGTGCGCGGGAAGGAAGTCCACCTGACGCCGACCGAGTTCAAACTGCTGTGGACATTGGTGCGGAACGAGGGTCGCGTCGTCGCCCACCGCGACCTGCTCGCCAAGGTCTGGGGCCCCGCCTACGCTCAGGAGACGCACTACCTCAGGGTCTTCGTGGGCCAATTGAGGCAAAAGGTCGAGCTTGAGCCGGCCCAACCGCGCTACATCGTCACCGAACCGGGGCGTGGTTACCGCGCGACGGGCCAAGTGGACGTCGTGACCAGCGAAACCCGGACCACCTACACGGCCTAACCCGTGCTTTGCATCCCGGCGGCGACGCCGGCGACCGTTTGGAGCAAAGCTCCCTCGTAAGCAGGTTCGGCGTCGATCCGGCGGAGCAGTGCGGCCTGCAGCATGTTGAGGGGGAACACCACCGGGTTCCGGAATGCGACTGTCCGGCGGACCGTCTTCGCCCCCTCCATGAGCTCCGAGGTGCCCAGTATCTGGGTCACTGTGCGTACGGTCCGGTCGAACTCGGCCTCGATCCGCGCCATGATCCGACCGGTGTCACCCTCGCCGCCAGCCCGGGCGTAGAGTTCGGCGGTGGGCAGGTGGGTGCGGACCAACTCCAGCTCGACGTTTTCCAATATGGTCTGGAAGAAGGGCCAGCGCGACCGCATGTCCTGGAGCAGGGCCAGGCCGTCGGGATTGTCGGCGAGGAAGTGTTCGAGAGCCGTGCCCAGGCCGTACCAACCCGGAACGAGGAGGCGGCTCTGCACCCAAGCAAAGTTCCAGGGGATCGCTCGAAGCCCTTCGATGCCAAGGTCTGCCTTGCCGGGTCGTGAGACGGGCCGGCTCGCGATGCTCATGCGACCCACCGCACGGATCGGGGTCGAACGCAGATAGAACGGCCAGAACGCCGGGTCTTCGTGCACCAGTTCCCGGTAGGAGGCCATGGAGTCTGCGGCCAGTTTGTCCATCGCGTCCCACCACTCCCGCGGCTCATCGGGGCCTTGGCCTTGGCTTTGGCTCGACGCGGCAAGGATCGACGCGGAAAGGATCTGTTCCAGGTGACGGTGGGCGATCGGGCGCAGACCGTACCGGAAAGACACCACCTCTCCTTGTTCGGTGAACCGGATCTGGCCGTCAAAGGAGCCGGCCGGTTGGCTCAGGATCGCCCGGTTGGCCCGACCGCCCCCGCGGCCGACGGTGCCGCCGCGCCCGTGGAACAGTCTGAGCCGGACACCGTGGGCGCGGGCCGCGGCGGCAAGCTCGCTTTGGGTGACGTGCAATTCCCAGTTGGCGGCAAGGTAGCCGCCGTCTTTGCTGCTGTCGCTGTAGCCAAGCATCACCTCCTGGCGCATGTTGCGGCCCCGCATGTACGCGGCGTACGCCGGGTTGGCCCACAGGGCCTCGACCAACGTCCGGCTCGCCTTCAGGTCGGCGATGGTCTCGAGCAGGGGCACGACATCCAGGGACCCGTAGGGCTTGCCCCGCCGGTGGCCGACCAACCCGGCGTCTTTGGCCAGGACGAGCACCTCCAGGAGGTCGCTGACGCCGTGCGTCATGCTGACGATGTGGCATCGGACGCAGTCCTTGCCAAAGGTGTCGTGGGCGCGTTTGACCACCCGGAACACGTCGCGGACCGCTTCGTCACTGGCGTTCGACCGCCAGGCAGGGCCGACTGGCGGACGGGGGTCGAGCAGCTCTCGGGTGAGGAGGCGGACCTTTTCGTCCTCGGTGGCGGCGACATAGTCGGCTGGGGTGGAGACTGTCCCCGCCGCAGCAAGGAGCGCGCCGACGACCGGGGCGTGGACGTCGGAATGCTGACGGATGTCGAGGGCGGCCAATCCGACCCCGAACACCTGGACCTGACGGACGAACCGCGCGAGGAGCCCCGTCCGGGCGGCCAGTTCGCCCCCGCAGCTTTCGACCGCATCCTTGACCCGTTCGAGGTCGGAGAGAAGCCGGGCCTCGTCTGTCCATGGAAACTCTTCGGACGCCCCGCCTTCGGCCCGGGCCAGGGCGGCCAATTCGGCCCGGAACGCCGCCGCGAGTGCGGCCATGTAGAGTGCGAACGGCTCCTGGCCGTGACGCCGGGCCGTGTCACTGTCGACATGGCCCCGCCGCAGCGCCCGCCGCAAAATCGACCAAAACGGGTCACCAGCGGACAGTCCGCCAGCATTCTGGGTGAGTTCACTCCGGAGCCGCTCAGCGATATCGAGGTAGGCGCCCAAGGCGACCCGGCGGTGTTGGAGGACCGTCTGCCAAGTCGTCTCGGCGGTGACGTTCGGATTGCCGTCCCGGTCGCCGCCCACCCATGAACGGTAACTGAGGACCCGGGGCACATCGACGTTTTCGCCGGTCTGTTCCTTGAGCGCCATCTCGATGTCCCTCCGGAGCCAAGAGGCGACGCGCATGATCGTCTGCTCAAAGTAGTAAAGCGTGTTGGCGACCTCGTCGCTGACGTGCAATGTCTGGCTGTTGATTTCGGGGGTCTGCCAAAGGGCGTAGAGGTTGCGGCGGAGGTCGGTGAGATCCCAGTTCTGGTCGTCCAGGGGACGCTCCAAATCGACCATGTTGCGTGGCTGGCCGATCCGGCTCATCGCCCCGCACACGGCCTTAAGGCGGTCAAGCACGGCCCGGCGGCGGGCTTCGGTGGGGTGGGCGGTCAGCGTCGGGCAGACAAAGATGCGGTCAAGCGTCGCCTGGATGTCGGCGGCCGACTGTCCGCGCCCGGCCAGGGTGCGGACGGCCTCTCGGATGGACTCGGGCCTTGATTCTCTCGACCGGTTCACGCGGACGATCTCGATCTGCTCGGCGTGGTTCACCAACTGGAGGAGGACGGTGAGGGCCCGGGCGACCCGCTCTGCCTTCGCCGGGTCGGCGAGGGCGGGGATCCGGCCGAACGGGTCTGCGTCGGGCTCTGTCAGCGACAGGCTGTGGAGTTGGCGCACCAGGGCGACGAACTCGGGCCCCTCGAACGCGGTGACGACCTCGCCGAGCATGCTGTCGACTAGCCGCAGTTGTGCCGACAAGGGTGCGCTCAGCCCATGTTGCTCGGGCTCCAAGCCGAGTAGCCCGGTCGAGGGGGATGGAGGGTTTGACATGGGCCAAGACCATTCTAGCTGGGGTCAGCGAGCGAAAAACCTGCACGTTCGGGCCCTGGTCCATCTATAATGTCCGGACTCAACGATTGAGTGACGCCCTCGAAGCAGCGGGTCCGAGATGGCTATGCCAGGACCATGTGCGCCCCAAGGGCTCTACCACCCCGATTTTGAGCACGACGCGTGCGGCATCGGGTTTGTCGTCGATATCAAGGGTCGGCGGGCCCACGACGTCGTGACCCAAGGCATCGGCGTCTTGACCCGCCTCGAACATCGCGGCGCCTCGGGATGCGACCCCGAGACCGGTGACGGCGCGGGCCTCTTGATCCAGGTCCCTCACGAACTGTTCGCCGTCAGTTGCGGATTCTCCCTGCCTGGACCCGGCGCCTATGGTGTCGGCATGGTGTTTCTGCCCCAAGACGACGGCCAGCGCGGCCGTTGTGAGGAGTTGGTCGTGCAGACGGCCGGCGAGGAGGGCCTCAGCCTGCTCGGATGGCGCGACGTGCCGGTGGACGAGACGTGTTGCGGTCGGGTGGCCCGCGAGACCATGCCGGTTGTCCGGCAAGTCTTCTTGGCATCGGAACAGGGCCTGTCGGGCGACGACCTCGAGCGAAGGCTCTACGTCGCCCGGCGACGGATGGAGAACGAGGCGGCCTCGCTGGGTACGGGCGACGACTTCTTTATCGCCTCCCTGTCGTCGCGGACGATCGTCTACAAGGGGCTGCTCCTCGCCCGGCAGTTGGGCGGCTTCTACCGCGACCTGGCCAACCCCCACCTGGTGAGCGCCCTGTGCTTGGTCCACCAGCGGTTTTCGACCAACACCTTTCCGAGTTGGAAACTGGCCCACCCGTACCGCTACATCGCGCACAACGGCGAGATCAACACGGTGCGCGGCAATGTCAGTTGGATGAACGCTCGGGAGAGCCTGCTGTCCAGCGAGCACTTTGGCGACGATGTGGCCAAGTTGTTGCCGATCGTGCAGCCGGGCAACAGTGACTCCGCGTCGTTCGACAACGTCCTTGAGCTCTTGGTCCTGGGGGGGCGGTCATTGCCCCACGCCATCGCGATGATGGTCCCTGAGCCGTGGGCAGGCGACCTCCACATGAGCGCCAAGAAACGGGCCTTCTACGAATATCACGCCTCATTGATCGAGCCTTGGGACGGGCCGGCGGCGGTCGCGTTCACCGACGGTCGGTCGATCGGGGCGACGCTTGACCGGAACGGTCTGAGACCCGGGCGCTACGTCATCACGACCGACGGTCGCCTGGTGATGGCCAGTGAGACCGGCGTCATCGACCTGCCTGCGAGCAAGATCGTCAAGAAGGGGCGCCTTCAGCCCGGGAAACTGCTCCTCGTCGACACCGAACAGGGGCGGTTGGTCAACGACCGGGAGATCAAAGAGGACTTGGCGAGCCGCCGCCCCTATGAGGACTGGCTCCGTGCGGGACAGCGCACCTTGGGGCAGATACCCGAACCCCCTCAGGTGCATGGCGCCGACCTGGACAACCTTCTGTGGCGACAACGCCTCTTCGGCTACACCCAGGAGGACATCAAGATGGTCCTGACGCCGATGGCGAGCCTAGGCGAGGAGCCCGTCGGCTCAATGGGCAACGACATCCCCCTCGCCTGTTTGAGTGACCGGCCGCAACTGTTGTTCAACTACTTCCGCCAGCTCTTCGCCCAGGTGACCAACCCGCCGGTGGACCCGTTGCGTGAGTCGCTTGTGATGTCCTTGATCTCGCCGATCGGCCGGGAAGGCAACTTCCTCGACGAGACGCCGGACCTCTGCAAGAGTCTGCGTCTCGCCCATCCCGTCCTCACCAATCTGGACCTGGAGAAGCTGCGTGCGATCGACGAGCCAGGTCTCCGCGCCGCGACTCTGCCGATGCTCTTCGACCCCCGCGAGGGCGGGGCCGGCTTGTCGGCGGCGGTCAAGCGGCTCTGTGCCGACGCGGTGGCGAGGATCGAAGACGGCCATACGCTTTTGGTCCTCTCAGACCGGGGGGTCGACGCTGACCATGCCCCGGTCCCCTCGCTCCTCGCTCTGAGTGCCGTCCACCACCACCTGGTCCGGGCGGGCAAGCGCACCCAAGTCGGGTTGGTGGTCGAAAGCGGCGAGCCGCGCGAGGTGATGCACGTCGCCCTGCTCATCGGCTATGGGGCCAGCTCGGTCAACCCGTACCTGGCGATCGAGACATTGGCCGACCTGTGCCAGAAGCCGCCGCTCGCGGGAGCGGTCACCTTTGAGAAGGCGTTGGCCAACTTGATCCGCGCCGTCAACAAGGGCCTGCTCAAGGTCATGAGCAAGATGGGGGTCTCGACCCTCCAGGGCTACAAGGGGGCCCAACTGTTCGAGGCGGTGGGCCTGGCCCCGTCGGTCATCGACGAGTTCTTTGTCGGCACGCCGAGCCGGATCGGAGGCATTGGTTTGGAGGTCCTTGCCGAGGAAGTCCTGATGCGTTGGAAGTCGGCGTTTGTCGAGTCGGCCAGCCCGTTGCTCGACCCGGGCGGCTATTACGCCTGCCGCGTCCAAGGCGAACGGCACATGGTCGACCATGAGACGATCACCAAGCTCCAGCATGCCTTGCTACGGAAGGACTACCGTGAGTACGAAAAGTACTCCGAGGTCATTGACAAGCAGGGCACCCAACTGCTCTCGTTGCGGAGCACGGTCGAGATCGCCGAAGGCGCCCATGTCCCCATTGACGAGGTTGAACCGGCGAGTGCGATCGTCAAGCGGTTCGCGACCGGGGCGATGTCCTTTGGCTCGATCAGCAAGGAAGCCCACGAGACGCTTGCCGTCGCGATGAACCGCATTGGCGGGCGGAGCAACAGCGGGGAAGGCGGCGAAGACCCTCGGCGGTTTGAGAAGGACGCCAACGGCGACTGGCGGCGCAGCGCGGTTAAGCAAGTCGCGTCGGGCCGTTTCGGCGTGACCGCCCACTACCTGGTAAACGCCGAGGAACTGCAGATCAAGGTTGCCCAGGGAGCCAAGCCGGGCGAAGGAGGCCAGTTGCCGGGGCACAAAGTGGACGCGGTGATCGCCAAGGTGCGCCATTCCGTGCCCGGGGTGGGGCTCGTCTCGCCTCCGCCGCACCACGACATCTACTCGATCGAAGACCTCGCCCAACTCATCTTCGACCTCAAGCAAGCGAACCCAGAGGCTCGGGTGAGCGTGAAGCTCGTCAGCGAAGTCGGCGTCGGCACGATCGCGGCGGGGGTCGTCAAGGCTGGTGCCGACGTGGTCCTGATCTCCGGGGACAGCGGAGGGACTGGAGCGTCGCCGGTCTCGTCGGTCAGGTACGCGGGGATGCCCTGGGAGCTTGGCCTTGCCGAAACCCAGCAGACCCTCCTTCTGAACGACTTACGGAGCCGGGTGGTGCTCCAAACCGACGGCAAGCTGCAGACGGGCCGCGACGTGGTCGTCGCGGCGTTGCTGGGGGCCGAGGAGTTCGGGTTCTCGACGATGCCTTTGGTCGCGTTGGGTTGCGTGATGATGCGCAAGTGCCACCTGAACACGTGCCCGGTCGGCATTGCCACCCAGGACCCCGACTTGCGCCGGAAATTCCGGGGCCAGCCCGAAGACGTCATCAACTTCTTCTTCTTCGTCGCCGAGCAGGTGCGCGTGCTGCTGAGCAAGATGGGCTACCGGTCGCTCGACGAGATCGTCGGTCGGGCGGACCTCCTGGAGCAACGGCCGCTGGAGGGTCACTGGAAGGCCAGACACATCGACCTTCGCCGGTTGCTCCATATGCCCGACGTGCCGGACACGGTCGGCCGACGGTTCCTGGGTAGCGTCGCCGACACTCCCCTGAGCCGGGCGGTGCGGGCCATCGACGAGGCGGCGGCAGAGTCGGTCGAGACAGGCCGGCCCGTGCGCATTTATACGCCCGTGGCCAACACCGACCGGTCAGTCGGGACGCGTCTGAGCGGCCAGATCGCCAAACGACACGGTTCGGCGGGTCTGCCCGACGACACCGTCCGGATCAGGCTGGAAGGATCTGCGGGCCAAAGCTTCGGTGCGTTTTTGGCCCGTGGGGTGACGATGGAGCTCACCGGTGACGCCAACGACTACGTCGGGAAGGGGCTCTCGGGTGGCCGGTTGATCGTCCATCCGCCGCTCGACGCGGGCTACTCCAGTGACGAGAGTGTCATCGTCGGCAACACCGCCCTCTATGGGGCCACGAGCGGGGAGGCGTTCCTGAGTGGGACGGCAGGCGAGCGGTTTGCCGTCCGCAACTCGGGGGCGACGGCAGTGGTCGAGGGCGTCGGTGACCACGGTTGCGAGTACATGACGAACGGGACAGTCGTCGTCCTTGGCACGACGGGCCGCAATTTTGCCGCGGGGATGTCGGGGGGGATCGCTTACGTCCTGGACGAGCGCGACGACTTTGTCGCCCGGCGGTGCAACCGTGCGACCGTCGACCTTGAGCCCGTGGACGACTCAGACGCCGTCGAACTGCGCAAGCTGGTCGAGCGGCACTTCCAACTGACGAACAGTGAGAAGGCGCACCGCCTTTTGGAGACGTGGGAACGGGCCCTGCCGAAATTCGTCAAGGTCTATCCGCACGAGTTCAAACGGGTGCGCGGGGTCGGGCCCAAAGCGGTCGTGACAGTGCGCAGCGCGGTCAGCGGTCCTTCACCGATCGCCACGGCGATGCCGTTCGAGTCGGAGGTCACATACCATGGGTAAGGTCACCGGTTTCATCGAGTACAGCCGCGAGAACGAGCGGAAGAGGTCGGCCCGGGAGCGGGTCAGCGACTGGCAGGAGGTCGCACTCAAGACTCCGGAGTCCAAGGTGCGCGTGCAAGCGGCGCGATGCATGGACTGCGGCGTGCCGTTTTGCCAGCCCAGCTGTCCGGTGAACAACTCGATCCCCGACTGGAACGACCTCGTCTACCAAGGGCGCTGGCGGGACGCGCTGGAGTCACTCCACGCCACCAACAACTTTCCCGAGTTCACCGGCCGGATATGCCCCGCACCCTGCGAGGCCGGGTGCGTTTTGGCGGTGAACGAGCCGGCCGTCGCCATCAAGCTGGTTGAAAAGAGCATTGTCGACATGGGGTTTGACAACGGTTGGGTGGAGCCTCGGCCCGCGAGCAAGCCGACGGGGAAGTCCGTCGCCGTCGTCGGGTCGGGCCCGGCCGGTCTGGCCGCCTCGCAACAGTTGGCCCGGGCCGGGCATGCGGTCACTCTGTTCGACAAGGCGGCCCGGCCGGGCGGTCTCTTGCGCTACGGCATCCCCAACTTCAAACTCGAGAAGCACTTGGTCGACCGGCGGTTCGCCCAACTGGAGGCTGAGGGCGTCGTCTTTCGGGGCGGCGTCCATGTAGGGGTCGACATCACCGGCGACGAACTGCGCGACCAGTTCGACGCGGTCCTGTTGGCGTGCGGCGCCGAAGCGCCGCGCGACGTCGCCCTGCCGGGCCGGGACCTCAAGGGCATTCACTTCGCCATGGACTTCCTCACCCAGGCAAACCGACGGTGCGAGGGAGAGGAGGTCGTCGGCGAACCGATCTTGGCGGAGGGCAAGCATGTCGTGATCATCGGCGGAGGCGACACGGGGGCCGACTGCCTCGGCACGTCACTGCGTCAAGGAGCGGCCTCGGTCCGGCAGATCGAACTGATGCCGATGCCGCCCGTCGAACGGAGTTCGACGACACCTTGGCCCTTATGGCCCTTGATGTTGCGCACGGAAAGCTCGCACGAGGAGGGTGGCCAGCGCTATTGGGGGCTGAAATCGACCAACTTTGTCGACGACGGTCAAGGTCGTGTCGCCGGCCTCCGGACCGTGCAGGCGGGCCCGCCCCCCGACTTTGAGGAGAAGCCCAACTCCGAAAGGGTCTTCGAGGCCGGACTTGTCCTGCTTGCCGTCGGCTTCCGAGGCCCTGTCTTGGACGGGTTGGTGGCCCAACTCGGCCTGGAGACGGTGCCTGGCGGCGGGATCCTGACGCAGACTCCCTATGCGACGCCGGTCGAGGGTGTGTTCACGGCGGGCGACATGCGGCGGGGCCAGTCACTGGTGGTGTGGGCGGTCCGCGAGGGCCGAGAGGCCGCCGCTGTCGTGGACTCGTTCCTCCGGCGGTGACCTAAGCGCTCTTCCGACGCAGCAGGAGGTTGTCGGTCAGCACCCCGACCAGGATGACGGCCCCCATGACGGCGAAGTTCAACGAACTGGGGATGCCGAGGAGGTTGACGAGGTTCTGGAGGACCTGGAGCAACACCGCGCCGAGGACGACGCCGACGACCGAGCCTTCGCCGCCCCTCAGGGAGAACCCGCCGAGCACGGCCGCCGCGATGGCGTAGAGTTCGTAAAAGCTCCCGTGGGTGGAGGGTGAGATCGAGTTCGTGTAGAAGGCGAACAAGATCGCCGCCACACCGGCCAATCCGCCCGCGACCACGTAGGCGAAGGTCTCGACCTTTTTGACGTCCACCCCCGAGTAGCGGGCCGCCTCGGGGTTACGCCCGATGGCGTAGAGGTACCGGCCGTAGACGGACCGATGGAGGAGGACGCCGAGCACCACGGCAAAGGCGATGAAGATGACGAAGGGCCACGGGACGCCCAGGAGGTTGCCGACGGCCAAATCGTGTAACCACATGAACCCGGCCGAGTCGCCGAATCCCTTGGACTGGTCTTCGGCGACAAAGCGGGCCGCACCACGGTAGATGAGCAGTCCGCAAAGGGTGACGATGAACGACTGCAGCTTCGCCCGGGTCACAAGAAGACCATGGACAAGCCCCAAACCGGCCCCGACAAGAAGCACCCCGACCACGACCAAAGGCGCGGAGACATGCTTGTCGACCAGCCCGATGGAGAGCAGGGCGCCCAAGAGGGCGACCAAGGAACCGACCGACAAGTCGATGCCGCCGGTGACGATGACGACGGCCAGGCCAAGGCTCAGGATGCCGAACATGCCGATCAACCGGGCGGTGTTCTGGATATTGATGGGCGAGAGGAACCGTGGGTTGAGCGCGGTCACGACCACGCACAGGACCACGAGAAGCAGCAAGATGCCAGCCTCTTTGCCAAATTTGAACTTAGACATTCCCGACCGCCAGTGCCATGATGGCCTCTTCGGAGGCTTCTTCGCGCGTAAGCTCGCCGGCCATCCGTCCCTCGTGCATGACGAGGACCCGGTCGCTCATGGCAAGGACCTCCTCCATGTCGCTGCTGACCATCAGGATCGCGACACCTTGGTCGGCGAGGGCGCGCATCCGCGCATAAATCTCGGCCCGGGCGCCGACGTCGATTCCCCGGGTCGGCTCGTCGAAGACCAGGCAACGTGGAGACATGGCAAGCCATTTGGCCAAGACGACCTTCTGCTGGTTGCCGCCGCTCAAGCCGCTGACATCAGCTTCGACCGTCGGGGCCTTGATGCCCAATTCCTCGCGCATCCGTTCGGTGACCCCGCATTCGGCGGACCGGTCGACGAGGCCGTTTCGAGCATAGTGTTTGAGGTTCGGCAAGGTCGTGTTCTCCCGGACACTCGCCGACGTCACCAGGCCGGTGCGGCGGCGGTCTTCGGGGGCCAGATAAAGACCCAAGGCGATCGCCCCGCGGACCGAAGGCGGGACGGGCGTCTGGTCGAGGAAGACTTCACCGCCGGCGCGGTCGTCGATGCCGCACACGGCTTGGACCAACTCGGTCCTGCCCGCACCGACCAGTCCGGCGAGCCCGACAACCTCGCCAGCTCTGGCGTCAAAGGTCACCGGCTGCTCGGGGAACCGAGTCGTGCGCAACCCACGGACGGTCAGGACCGCGGCGCCCCCGGTCGATGGTCTCGCCTGGGCCGGGGCCACGTCACGGCCGATCATGAGGCGCACCATGGCTTCTGGCGTGATCTCCTGCTTGGCCAACGACCCGGCGTTCCGGCCGTCGCGCAGGACGACGACGCGGTCGGCCAGTTCCTTCACCTCTTGGAGCCGGTGGGAGACGTAGACCACGCCGACCCCCTGACCGCGAAGGTCGTGGACCACCCGCAGAAGCCGGTCGGTCTCGCCGGCGGTCAAGCTGGAGGTCGGCTCGTCCATGATGAGGACGCGGGCCTCCAGCGAGAGGGCCTTGGCGATCTCGACCAATTGCCGCTGACCGATCGAGAGGCTGGACTGGGGGGCGTCGACCAAGTGCTCCATTCCCAGCCGGGCCAGGGCCGAGACGGCGGAGCGGCGTAGGGCCGCCCGGTCGACCAGTCCGAACCGCGCCGGTTCGCGCCCCAGCATGACGTTGCCGGCGACGTCCAGGTTGTCGAGGTCGCTGAGCTCCTGGTGGATCACCCCGACACCAAGCCGGCGGGCCGTCGCAGACGAGTCGATCCTGACCGTCACACCGTCGACACTGACGGTCCCGGAATCGGGTTGGGTGAGGCCGCCAAAGACTTTGATCAGGGTGGACTTACCCGCCCCGTTTTCCCCCACCAACCCGACGACCTCGCCGGACGAGACGGAAAAGTCCACCCCGTCCAGCGCGGTCACGCCCGGATAGCGCTTGACGATCCCCGCGGCCAGCAGCACGGCCGGTCTACTTGCCCCGAAGTTCCTTCAGCTTTGCCGCAAAGTCATCGACGTTGGCTTTGTTGATGACTTGGGTCGGCACGATCATGAGCTTGTTGGCCGGGACGACGTCGGTCTTGCCCGCCTTGATCGCGGCAAGGACCTTGACCGACTGGTAGCCGAACTCGAACGGCTGCTGGACGATGGTCGCCTCGATCGAGCCGTCCTTCACCCCGGCGAGGGTGTCGTTCTCTTCGTCGAAGCAGACGATCTTGACCTTGCCGACCATGTTGGCCTCCTTGACCGCGTTGATGATCGCAGGGCCGTTATAGCTCCAGATGCCGACCATCCCGGCGATATCGGGGTACTTGACGAGCGTGTCGGCGACGTTGGCCTTGGCGCGGGCATGGTCGGCGTCGTCCGTCCGGACGTCAATGATCTCGATCTTGGTGCCCTTGATCGCCTCCTTCAGGCCCGCGATGCGGTCCTGGGCGTTCTGCACGTCGGTCTTCCCGACAAATACCATGACCTTGCCGCCCTGCGGAAGCGCCTTCTTCAGCTCTTCGCCCGCCTGGAGCCCGGCCGCTTTGTTGTCGGTTCCGACGTAGGCGGCCCGGTTGCTGGCCGGCGCGTCGCTGTCTTGGGTGACCAACACAGCCTGCTTGGCCGCGTTGTTCAGGGTCTCGGTCGCATTGGCGGCGTCGTTCGGGCTGATCGCAATGCCGTCCACGCCCTTGGCCAGTTGGTCGTCGATCAGGCGCTTCTGCTCAGTGGCCGAACCGTCGCTCGGGATCAGGAACTCCACCTTGACGTTGGGCATCTCCTTCTCGGCCTTCTCGACGCCCTTGCGGGCGATCGTCCAAAAGTCCGAGGCGTTGTTGGTGATGAAGGCGAGTTTGACCGGCTTCGCGTCGCCTGCCTTCGACGCGTTGGACGCAGGGGCACCGGCCTCGTTGCCGCATCCGGCCAGGAAGAGCAGGGCGGCCGCCGCCCCCGCGATGCAGAGTTGTCTGATCATCACTTCGATTCTGCATCATCCCAGCGTCTTCGCACGGTGGGTGCCGCGCACGTCAATGTCCAGGAGAGGCCCGGTCCTCGTCGGCCCAATGGGTCCAGAGGCCTACCGAAGGCTAGTTTTTTTGCAAGTTTCAGCTAGCAAAAATGCGGGTTGGGCGATAAGGGCGCATTAAGATGGGGCCGATTGCGGCCCTGCCCATCGGAAATGGACTTAAATAGAGGTTGATTGCGCTGAGTGACCGGTTCCCCGGCCATCAAGCGACTCAAGGGATTTGACTTTCATGAAATTTACGAGAGCTCTTACACTTAGCTGTGCCGCCGGTGTCGGCCTTGCTTTGACCTCGAACGCGTTTGCTAGCGGGTTGCAGTTCAACTTCAGCCATGACGCCGGTATGGACGCCAACGCCGTCGCGGGATTCCAGGCTGCCGCCGACCGTTGGTCTGCGCTCTTCAAGGACCCGGTCACGATCAACATCAACATCGGTTTCACCCAACTGGGCCAGGGAATCCTTGGCTCGACGAGTTCGACCGCGTCCACCAAGAGCTACAGCACTGTGCGGTCGGGTCTGGTCGCCGACTCCAAGTCGGCCTTGGACGCCACCGCCACGGCCCACTTGCAAGCCGGTTCGTCCGTCGACTTCTTGATGAACTGGACGAGCAACAGCCCGAACGGCGGAGGTAGCTCGGCCCCGTTCTTGGACGATGACGGCGACGCGAACAACACGACGCTCCGGCTGAACACGGCGAACCAGAAGGCTCTCGGCATCTTTACCGGGAACGCGAACGATTCCGACGCCTCGATCACGTTCAGCAACCAGTTCTCCTGGGACTTCGACCCCACGAACGGAATCAGCGCGGGCAAGATCGACTTTGTCGGCGTCGCGACCCATGAGATCGGTCACGCCCTTGGCTTCGTGAGCGGTGTCGACGTTCTCGACGTCAACCCGACTGGGGTCTTCCGCGACGACCAGTTCACGTTTGTCAGCACCCTCGACCTGTTCCGCTACAGTGAAAACCGGCTGGGCGACGGCCAGGCCTACATGGACTGGACCGCCGACAACGGGACCAAGTACTTCAGTGTCGACGGCGGTGCGACCCACGAAGGGCGCTTTGCCAACGGCATCGTCCACGGCGACGGATGGCAGGCCAGCCACTGGCACTTCCAGAACCCGCCCAAGATCGGCATCATGGACCCGGCCGTCGACTTCAACCAGTTGATGAGCATCACCGACCAAGACGTCCGCGCCTTCGACGCGATCGGTTACGATGTCGTGCCCGAGCCGGCCACGATGACGGTGCTTGGTCTGGGCGTCGCCGCTCTTCTGCGTCGCCGCAAGAAGGCCTAAGGCCCGGCCTCAAGCCGAGTGAGAAGGCGGCCCACCGGATTCCGGTGGGCCGCTCTGTTTCGTCGGCCCGCCGTTCATGGCGTCGAGCCTTTGGAGGATGGCGTTGATCGCCTGGTCTTGCTGCTCTAGGTGCTTTTGAATCTCGCACGCTTCGTGGAACGCGGCTTCCGCGTCCTTGAACGTCATCTCCGCCCGCTTGTCGCTCACCTGGCCCATGATGTTTTGGCCGACCATGATGACCGACAGCATGACGAGCTGGATGAAGGTCTGGCTGACCCATTCGACCAGCGTCACGACCGAGCCAGACTTGACCGCGTCGGGAAGGGCGACAAAAGCCAGGCCACCGAAGAAGTAGGCGCACCACATGGTGCCGACCGCCTTGGTCAGGTTGATCGCGATCCGCGCGTTCAGCCCCAGGTGCTCACCCTTGCCATGGCCCCGACGCTTGACCGGGCCGGTCTTGGTGCGTTCTTTGATGTGAGGGTGTTGGTTGTGCTCGTAGACGATTCTCATCGGGTCCTTGGCGCATCATATCGCCACTCGACCCGAAGCTAGGCGGCCCGACAGATTCTTGACACCGGCCCGGCCGTCATCCCACAAACGTCCGGTCTTCCATCGACGCCATTTGGTTGAGGGCGATCAGCCTGCGCTTCTCAAGCGGGCAGAGGTTCTGGTGTTCGCCAAAGTCGATGTTGACCTCGCGCATGACCTCGACCAAGTCGTCGTGGTGGAGCTGCGACTGGTACGCCACGCCGCTTCGGGCGCACACGGCCTGCGGCCCTTGTTCGCCTGCCTCCTTGTAGAAGGCGACGCCCAGTTGGGCGGGCCTTTGGATGACGTGGAAGAGCTTGCCGAACGGCATCCACAACAGGAGCAAGATGACGGTGAACGCGTGGATCAATGAAATGAAGCTGAAATGAGCCCCGCCCATCAACCGGTAGCTGGCCGTGATCATCAGACCGGTGATCGAGACGGCAAAGAGGAGGACCAGCGGTATCAGGTCGTTTTCAATCGACTGGACGGCGTGGGCCCCATAGTGGAAGACCCGGCGGTGCATCGCAAAGCCGATCCCGACCAAGACGAGCGTCGCGCTGATGTTGAGGCCGTTGAACAGGAGCCAGCCCACCAAACTGTTGGGGTCGAACGTGAACTGAGGGACGCCCATGAACTCGACCTGGTAGTTGAAGCCGTCTGGAGCCACGCCGAACTGGATCCACCCCCAGCTGAGGGGGAACGTGATGGCAAAGGCGAGCAAGCAGCCCCACGCCATGCCCATGTGGGCGATCCAGCGGGTCTGGCTCCTCTTTCCGATGAACTTTTGGATGACGATGTTGTCCCAGAGAAGCTTGACGAGCTTCACGACGTTTTTGACCAGCTTCTTCGGGTAGAGGAACAGCTTCCAACCTGCCTTGAAGAACCGCCACGTCGGCGGACGCTGGATCCACATGAGATAGCGGTACGCAAAGGCGAATGCGGCAAAGATGGTCGCGGCGGTGTAGGCGGCCAGCGGTGAGTCAAACCGCCTGAGCATGCCTGACCCGAAATACACCATGGCGAAGAGCCCCAGCGAGCACACGATGCCGCCGGTCATGGCGACGGCGACGGGATTCTTGGGTGGTTGCTTGGCGATCACTGCTCTTCCTCCAATACCGAGTTGACCCAACCGAGGCAGGCCATCATGTTGGGGAACCCGACGGTAGGCGCGGCCAAAAGGGCCACGTGGCGGACCTCGTCGGCCGTGGCCCCCGCTTGGACGGCCTTGTGCGCGTGGCTCTTCGCACTGCCTTCCATCCGGGCCCCGCACGAGACCGCCAGTTTCACCAAGTTCCGCGTCCGTTCATCGAGCGGCCCGGCTTGCGCCACCGCTTCGCCATAGGCTTCGTAGGCCGATCCGACGTCCGGATAGTCCTCAAAGAACTTGACGTAGCGCTTGGGCAACCGTGCCATATTGACCAGTATGTCGAGTCCAGACACCGGTCACTATGACAAACATCATATTGACTCGACTTTACGGCAATCAGTCCTGCTGACGGGGGGTGCCAGCCGCCGGATGGGCTTTGACAAGGCCTCTATCGTGGTCGACGGCGAGCCCCTGGGGCACCGCCTGGCCCGGCTCTTGCGTGCCGGAGGCTGGGAGCCCACCGTCCTAGGGGCGTCTCCCATCCATGGCTTCGGGTTCCAAGCGGACGCCCACCCGGGGTCGGGGCCGCTTGCCGCCCTACGGGAGTTCGTCCCGACCGCCGACTTCGTGCTTGTCTTGTCCTGTGACGTCCCCAAGTTTGAACTCGGCCTTGCCGAGGTGCTAGAGGCGGAAATCGGCCGCCACGACGCCGCCCTGCCGGTCGTCCGTGGTCGACTCCAACCGCTTTGCGCGCTCTACCGGCGCTCCGCATGGCAGGCCTTGGGCACTATGGACGGCCCGCGTGTCATGGATTGGGTCGGTGGCCTGGACCACGTGACTGTGGACGAGGAGAGGATGGTGGGACGGGGTGTCCATTGGTCCGCGGCGGTCGGTGTCAATTCGCCGGAGGAGCTGGCGGACCTCCTTCATGAAAAGGCCGTCACGATGGACTGAAGCCGAGGCCGGGAGAGGATGGCGATGCTCCGGTGCCGGGTCGCGATGAGTCCCTCCCTCTGCCACTTCGACGTCACGCGGATCGACGTTTCGACGGTGGTGACCGCGATGTCCGCCAGGGACTGCCGGGTGATTTGGATCGGCTCCCCCACGCCGTGCTCGCGGGCATTGATTTCGTCGAGGCGGAGGAGCGCGAGAGCGAGGCGGACTTCGACCGAACCCGTCGCCATCATCGCCATGAACCCGCATGCGCCGAGCATCCGCGGGACGATCACACGGGCGGCCGCCTGCAGCAACTGAGGGTCCTTCTGGGCGAGGGCGCGCCACGTGTGGCTGTCAACGGAAAAGACGTGGGCGTCGGTGAGGGCAAGGGCACTGAACGGGTGGGGGACGTTGCCGAACGTGGCCAGCATGCCCATGCAGTCGCCAGGCCCGAGAAGTTCGACGACCACTGACTTCTCGCTGGGCGTGCTCTGGGTGAGCCTCATGAGGCCGCTGTCGATCATCACAAAGTTGTGCGACGGCTCTCCACTCACCCAAAGGTACGTGCCCTGCGCGATCGTACGGTAGCGGCATGCGGCGACGAGCTGGTCAAGCGTCTCCGGTTGCATCCCGGCGAAGGCGTTGCACCGGGTCAAGACCTTACGAATCTGGTCGGCGGGGACATGCATGGCTCGTCGAACAACTCACGGACACTGTGTATGGTCGGCCCGCAGACCGTCCATAGTACCGATTGAGCCAGGCCTGAGGTGCGAATTTGAACCGGCAGAGAAGAAAACTATGATCAAGGTCATGGGTCGTGGTCCGCGGGAAGGGCAAGAATAGGACGTGGCGGACAAGACGGAGGTGCTCACCGACCGGTTCGGCAGGTTCCACGACTACCTGCGGGTGTCCATCACCGACCGGTGCAACTTCCGGTGCGTCTACTGCATGCCCGCCGAGGGCATCGCCTGCCACCAAAAGGAACAGGTCCTCACCTTTGAGGAGATCGAGCGACTTGTCCGGTTCTTTGTCAAGCGCGGGGTGCGCAAGGTCAGGGTCACGGGCGGTGAGCCGACTGTCCGCAAGGGCTACCTAGACTTGGTCGCGAACCTGGCGGGGATCGACGGCCTGGACGCGGTGACGATGACGACGAACGGGAGTTGCCTGGCCCGCGACGCTTCGGCGCTGAAACGAGTGGGGCTCAAATCCATCAACGTCAGCCTGGACACATTGCGGCCGGAGCGGTTCGAGAGCATCACCCGGCGTACCGGGCTGGCCCATGTCCAAGAGGGCATTGAGGCCGCCCTTGAGGTGGGCCTCGAGACCAAGGTGAACGTCGTCCTGATGCCTGGGGTCAACGACGACGAGCTGGTCGACTTTGTCGAACTCACCCGTGACCGGCCCCTGACCGTCCGGTTCATTGAGTTCATGCCTTTTCTTGACAACGGTTGGAAGCCCTCGCGGGTGGTCTCGTCGGCCGAATTGCGGTCGCGGCTCGCGACAAACTACCGGTTGACCTTGGTACCAGGTCAACCGAACGATGTCGCCAAGGAGTACACCGTTGAGGGATTCGCAGGGAAGACGGCTTTCGTTTCCAGCGTGACCGAGAGCTTTTGCGCGGGGTGCAACCGCATCCGGCTCACCGCCGACGGGCAACTCAAGTCGTGCCTCTTCCTGCCGCCCAACGTGTCCTTGCGAGACCTGGTCCGTGGGGGAGCTTCCGACGAAGAATTGGAGGCGGCCGTTGCCGAATGCCTCCGGAGCAAATGGCGGGCCCATCCTTCGATGCAGGATTGGTCCCAGCGAGACCACTTAGCGATGGTGCAGATAGGCGGATGAGAGACGTTTCCTTCAAGAACACGACCAAGCGGACGGCGTTGGCCCGGGCTGAACTGTTGGCCGGCGCGACGACGATCGACCGTGTGCAGAGGGGTGACACCCCCAAAGGCGACCCGGTGCCGGTGGCGAAAGTGGCGGCCATCCAGGCGACCAAGAAGACGACCGAATGGATCCCCTACTGCCACAACATCCCCATCGAACATGTCCGCGTCGACTTCAACTTTTTGGCCGACCGGATCCAGGTCGACGTGTATGTCGTGTCGGTGGCGAAGACCGGGGTGGAGATGGAAGCGATCACCGCGGCTGCGGCCGCGGTGATCACCCTCTACGACATGCTCAAGGTCATTGACGACGACATGGAGATCGGGTCGGTGCGGTTGCTCTCGAAGACGGGAGGCAAGTCCGACCTGCCCAAGGCGGACGGGTGGTCGGCACTCGTCATCGTCATGTCTGACCGGGTCAGCCGTGGGGAGTACGAAGACCGGAGCGGCCCCGTCCTGACCGAGGCCCTGTCCCGCCACGGGGCGGGCCAAGTCGCCAAGAAGGTGCTGGCCGACGATGGGGACGCCCTGCGGCGCGAAGTCCAAGAGGCCGTGGGCCGGGGCGTGAGCCTTGTCGTCGTCACCGGTGGCACCGGGGTCGGGCCTCGCGACGTGACCCCGCAGACCTTGACTGCGATGCTGGATGTCGAACTACCGGGCGTCGTGTCGGCCTTCATGAGTTACAGCCAAGCCCGCATACCGACCGCGATGCTGTCCCGACCGGTCGCCGGGATTGTGGGCCAGACCGTCGTCCTCGGCGTCCCCGGGAGCCCGGGGGCCTGCGAGGACGCGATGTCTTGCCTGCTTCCCAGCCTCCTCCACGTCCGCGAGATGTTGGCCGGGGGCGGTCACGGGTGATCTCTTTCGCGGAGGCACAGCGGCTCGTCGTGGCCCGCCGTTTGCCCGACCTGGCCGTCGAGGTGGGCTTGGGCCAGTGTCTGGGAAGGGTCTTGGCGGAGTCGGTCGCGAGTCCATTTGACTTTCCCCTTTTCGACAACTCAGCCATGGACGGCTTCGCCGTCGGCGAAGGCGAAGGGGCGTGGCAAGTTGTCCGCGAAATTGCGGCTGGTTCCGCCCCTGGCCCGGAGCTCCGGGCCGGAGAGGCGGCCCGCATCTACACGGGTGCTCCCACGCCGCCGGGCACCTGGGCGGTAGTCCCCCAGGAGGACGCCGTCTTGGACGGCGACCGACTGACCGCAGGGCCATTGAAGGAAGGCGCCCACATCCGGCGACGGGGTGAGGAGGTCGCGGCAGGCTCACTGATCGTCAACGAAGGTTGTCTTGTCACCCCGCCGGTCGTCGCCGCCCTGTCGTCCGTGGGGCTCGACCGCGTGAAGGTGGTCAGTCCTCCGGCCGTCGCGGTGCTGGGGACGGGGGACGAGGTCGTCGCGCCAGGGACGTCCTTGGGTGAAGGACAGATCTACGACTCTAACCTCGCCGCGGTCGGCGCGGTGCTGGGCTCGTGGGGGGCCACGGTGACGGCGCGTCATGTCGACGACGACCCCAAGGCGCTCGGAGACGCAGTCGGTGACTTGCTCGCCGACCATGACCTCTTGGTCACGACCGGCGGCGTCTCGGTGGGGTCGCGTGACTACATGATGGACGTCATGTCAGGGCAGTCGTTCGAGGTCCACTTCCACGGCGTCGCGATGAAGCCCGGGAAACCCCTGGCGTTCGCCACCCGGCCCGACGGCAAGGCGTGGTTTGGCCTCCCCGGCAACCCACTCTCCACCTGGACGGGACTCCTCATGTTCGTCGGCCCGTTCCTGGGCCACCCGCTTCGCATGGAACGGCGCACCCTTGCCGCCGGCCTTACCCGAAAGCCGGGAAGGGAAGAGTTCGTCCCCTTCTTTCTGGCTCCGACCGGAGAAGTGGACGTCAAGGACACGGTCGGCTCTCACGCAAACTTCGGCCTGTTGGGTGCGGACGGCCTCGTCCAGATCAGTGCGTCAACGGCGGTGCTCAGCGCCGGTGACGAGGTTGAGACACACTGGTTTCCGTGGGAGACCCGACGATGAAGCGGGTGACGGTCCAGTACTTTGCTGTCCTTCGGGAGCGGAGGGGCTTGGCCAGCGAGACGGTGGAGACGTCGGCGCCGACGGTCGGTGTGCTCGTCGGTGAGTTGGTCTCCCGGCACCGCCTCGGCCTTCCTCCGTCACTCATCCGGGCCGCCGTCGACCGCGAGTTCGTCGATGACGACTGTCCCTTGGCCGGTGGGGAGACTGTGGTCCTTGTCCCTCCGGTGGCCGGCGGATGAGGTTCAGCCTTTCTGACCAGCCCCTGGGCCTGCCGCCCGTCCATCTGCCCGGCGCAGGTGCCTTCGTCACATTCGAGGGAAGGATCCGCGACCACGCGGACGGGCGGTCCGTCCTCACCTTGGAGTACGAGGCGTATCCCGAGATGGCCGAACACCAGGGCGAGATGTTGGTCCAGGAAGCGATCGACCGGTTCGGACTCGTCGACGCCCGGGTCGTCCACCGGGTCGGTGCTCTGACCGTCGGCGATGTCGCGGTGCTGGCCCAGGCGGCCTCCCCCCACCGCCGCGAGGCGTTCGAGGCCTGTGAATGGCTCATGGACCAGCTCAAATGGCGGGTTCCCATCTGGAAACGTGAGACGTACGCGGACGGGGTGTCGGAATGGGTCGGCGCTGGCGCACCTCCGGCGCCCGACGACGGCGACCGCATGTTCGCGAGGCAGGTCGTCTTGCCCGAAATCGGACCCAAGGGGCAGGAGCGCCTGGGCCAGGCGCGGGTGTTGGTCGTCGGTGCGGGTGGATTGGCCGCAGGGGCGGTGCCCGCTCTGGTCGGGGCGGGTGTCGGGACACTGGGGATCGTCGACCCTGACACCGTCGAAGAGACAAACCTCCACCGGCAGGTCCTGTTCACTGCATCGGACATCGGCCGGCAAAAGGCGGAGCGGGTCGTTGCTTTCGCCAAGCGGCTCCGCCCGTCCGTCCAGGCCCACGCCTTCCCTCACCGGTTGAGCCGGGAGAACGCCGCCCGCCTGGTCGCGGACTACGACTGGGTGCTGGACTGTACGGACTCCCTCGACACGAAGTTTCTCCTCGACGAAGCGTGCCGGGGTGCGGGCAAAACACTCGTCACCTCAAGCATCCACCAGTTTGAGGGGCAGGTGCTCGTCGTGAGCCCCGGTGGGCCGTGCCTCCGGTGTCTCTTCCCCGAGCGTCCCCCCGAAGAGTGCGTCGGGACCTGCGAGCAGTCGGGAGTCTTGGGCGTGACGCCGCTCACGTTCGGAGCGCTCCAGGCCAACGAGACGATCAAGGGCATCTTGGGGATGCCGGTCCTGGACCAGGACCTCCTTCTCTTCGACCTCCGCACGTTGGAGTCAGTCCGGCTCCACCGGCGGCCGAACCCGGACTGTGAGGGTTGTGGGCGGGGTGTCGCCTCCCCTGGCCAGGGTTTGGTCGTGGACCGTCTGCCCGCCGGTCACACCCTTGTGGACATCCGTGATCCCGACGAAGAGCCTCGGCTCACTGTCGACCACCTTGCCGTCCCGATGGAGGATTGCTACCAGATGGATTGGGACGGCCCGACCGTCTTCGTCTGTGCGAGCGGCCGTCGCAGCTACCGTCTCGTGGCCGACCTCCGGGCCCGGGGGGTACATCAGGTCTATTCTCTCCAGGGCGGGGTCGGTAACGCCAGTGCCCGTAAGGCTTAGCCGCCGGTCGGTATATGACTTGGGTCATAGCGACCCATTTTGTGGCCCCTCATAATCAGGGCATGGCGAAGCTTCCTGTCCCGATTGACAAGCTCATCGACGAGTTCGGGCCGCACCCAGCCTACGTGCCCCCCGGGGGATGGCAGGGACGCGACGCCCCCGACAAGCTGGTCAAGACCCATTGCTGCTTCTGCGGCATGCAGTGCGGCATCCAGTTGAAGGTCAAAGACAACAGCGTCATCGGCTTTGAGATTTGGGAGGAGTTCCCGTTTAACAAGGGCAAGTTATGCCCGAAAGGTGTCAAGCGGTACCTGCAAGGCGGCCATCCCGACCGTCTGATGGACCCGATGAAGCGGGTGCCGGGCAAGGGCTTTGTGCCGATTTCGTGGGAGGAGGCCTACAGCGAGACGGTCCGTGCGATCAAGGACGTCCAGGCGAAGTACGGGAAGGACGCTGTCGCCGTGCTGTCCGGCGTCTCCCTTACCAACGAGAAGAGCTATTTGATGGGCAAGTTCGCCCGGCTGGGAGTGCAGACCGCTAACCTGGACTACAACGGGCGACTGTGCATGGTCAGCGCCGGTGCCGGCAACAAGAAGGCGTTCGGGCTTGACCGCGCCTCGAACTACTGGGAAGACATCGTCCACGCTGACGTGATCATGCTCGTGGGGACAAACGTGGCCGAGTGCTCGCCGATCACGACCGACTACATCTGGCGGGCCCGCGACCGTGGGGCGAAACTGATCGTGGTCGACCCGCGTGTGACCCCGATCGCCCGCACCTGCGACTTGCACTTGCCCGTCCTCTCGGGCACAGACACCGCCCTCCTGACCGGGATCCTGCGGGTACTGATCGAAGAAGGTCACGTCAACGAGGAGTTTGTCGCCGAGCACACCTCAGGGTGGGAAGAGACAAAGGCGTCGGCCCTTGCCGTGTCTCTGGAGGAGGCAAGCCGCATCTGTGGCGTGCGGGTCGAGGACATCGTCAAGGCCGGGCGCATGTGGGGCCAAGCCAAGACCAGCTTCCTTATGCACGCCCGGGGGATCGAACACAGTTCCAAGGGCGTCGACAACGTCGTCTGTTGCATCAACCTTGTCCTGGCGACCGGCCGTATCGGCCGCAAAGGGTGCGGCTACGGCACCATCACCGGCCAAGGCAACGGACAAGGCGGCCGCGAGCATGGGCACAAGTGCGACCAGCTCCCCGGCAACCGCGACATCAGCAACCCGGAGCACCGCGCCTACATCTGCTCCGTGTGGGGATGCACCGACGAAGAGCTGCCCGCCCGGGGGCACACGGCGCCTGAGATCATGCAACTGATCCACGCTGGGGAGATCAAGGCCCTGATCTCCATCTGCTTCAACCCCTTGGTCTCCCTGCCCGACGCGAACTTCACTCGCGAGGCCCTGGAAAAGCTGGAGCACTACACCGCGATCGACTTCTTCCTGAACGAGACCGCGCACCACGCCGACATCGTGCTGGCCGGTTCGCTGCATGAGGAAGAAGAAGGGACCAGCACGAGTGCCGAGGGCCGGGTCATCAAGATCAACAAGGCCGTCGACCCACCGGGCAACGCCAAGGCCGACACTGAGATTATCTTGGAACTGGCCCGGCGGCTGGGGCGGGGGAAGTACTTTGACCATTTCAAGAAGTCGGAGGACATCTTCAACGAACTCCGCGTGGCCAGTCGAGGCGGCACCGCCGACTACTACGGCATCACCTACGAAAGGATCGAGAAGGAGTTCGGTGTCTTTTGGCCATGCCCCGAACTCGACCATCCCGGTACCCCACGGCTATGGGAGGACCTGAAGTTCAAGACTCCCGACGGTAAGGCCCACTTCAACGCCGTCACATACCGCCCGCCGATGGAGGAGCCCGACGACGAGTACCCGGTCGTGCTGACCACGGGGCGCGTCGTGTCGCAGTACCTCAGCGGCACCCAGACCCGGCGCATCGGCGGTTTGGTCGACCTGTGTCCCGAGCCTTATGTCGAGATCCACCCGACCTTGGCCGAAAAGTACGGGTTCAACGACCAGGACTGGATGCGCGTGCGAAGCCGGCACGGTGAGGTCGTCCTCAGGGCCAAGGTCGTGACGACGATCCGCCCGGACACCGTCTTCATCCCCTATCACTGGCCCGGCCGTAGGTCGGCCAACAACCTCACCGTGCGCTCCTTTGACCCCGTGAGCGGTATTCCCGAGTACAAGCGGGCCTGTGTGCAGTTGGAGAAGTGCGGGCCGCCGGAATGAAGCGGCACCCCGCCCTCGAACCGTTTTCGCGGGACCACAATGACGGCCTGATCCTGGCCAGGCACCTGGTCGGTAGGTCGCCCGACGCGGTCGAGGAGTTTGAGAAGGCTTGGTCGGACGAACTGCGCGACCACTTTGACGAAGAGGAGCGGTTGCTGGGTGGTTTGGCCGGGGACTTGGCCGGACAACTGAGGGACGAACACGCGGAGATCGCGCGCTTGGCCGAGGGATTGCCGGGATCAGGGGAACGGTTGGGAGCCGCCCTGGAGGCTCACATCCGTTGGGAGGAGCGGGTGCTCTTTCCTGCCATCGAAGCTGTTTTGGACAGCGCGGCTGCGGAAGCCCTGTCGCGTGAGACCCAGGCTCTGGAGCGTCGGCGGTGGACGGCGAACCCGATGCGCGAGCGTCTGGTCCGTCGTCGCCTTGGCGAGTCCGAGGGCTAGTTCATCTTGAGAAGTCGGTTCACCCCGGCGAGCATCCACACATTGACGGCGAGCAGACCGATGGTCAGGGCGGACGCTTGGACGACCATGTGGTTCCGGCCTGCCAAGAGGTTCTCGAGCACCATGACGAAGAGCCATAGCTGGCACATAAAGATGATCACGCTGAGCAGGACGAACCCGACAAAGACGGCCGCCTTCTGCCGCCGGCGGTGGTACTTCGGCTGGTACATCAGTGCTCCCCTTTGACGACGCCGACCGCCCAAATCTCACCGTTGCGGTGCGCCAGCTTGATCTTGGGGATCGGATGGGGCGGCGGCCCCTGAAGGACTTTGCCGTCGTCGATGTCGAACGCCCCGTTGTGGCACGGGCAGTACAAGAGTTCTCGGCCGTCGTGGACCTCGTAGCCCACCGGACACGACAGGTGGGTGCAGCGACGGCTGTAAGCGACAAACTCGCCGTCGCGCTTTCTCACGAGGAGGCACATGTCGGTGGGGCGGGGATAGTTGAACGGTAACGCCGTCCCGGGCTGGAGGTCCGACTCGTCACACACCTTGGCCGGGTCGAACCGCCGCTCGTCCTTCGGCACGAGGGAATAGGCGGCCAAGGCGGTGGTCCCCACTGCGATGCCCCCGCTGGCCAGAGTCATGAACCGGAAGAACTCCCTCCGGGTCACAAAGTGGTCGTCTTCCCATTCGATGGGGAAGTCTTCAGAGAGTTTGCTACTCATTGGTGGTGTGCCTCCACGGGGCGGGCGGTGGCGAGCAGGTCGGACTTCCTCACCACGGCGTCGGGCTTGACCTTCAGCCGTTGGGTGCCAGCCGGCATCATGAGGTTGACCTTGGTGTGGATGGTCCGGTTGCCAAAAATGAACTCGTTGATCGGCGTGCCGGCACGCTGGGCGGCGATCTCCTCGGGTGTGCCGAAGAAGAGAGCCCCCGACGGGCAGACCGCCGCGCACATCGGTTTGAGTCCGACTGACGTGCGGTCGTAGCACATGTCGCACTTCATCATCTGGTCGACCTCGACGTTGTACTTGGGGACCCCGAACGGGCAGGCGAAGACGCAGTTGGTGCAACCGATACACCGAGGTTTGAGCGAGCTCTGGACGACACCGTCCGGCGTCCTCTTGATCGCGTCAGCGGGGCAGACCATCGCACAGGCCGGGTCGTCGCAGTGCATGCAGATGATCGGCGTCGTCTGCACGGTGTCGTGCCGCTGGATCTGCTCCAGGTGGATCATCGACATCCCCGGATGCGTGTCGCACTCTGCGCAGGCTTGGACGCAAGCGTTGCATCCGATGCACCGACTGGGATCGATATAGAATTGACGCTCGCTCACTCCTTCACTTTCGCACCGCCAAGCTCGTCCTCGCTATGATGCGCGTCATGTTTTGGGCGAAACGGCTCGGTCGTGCGCCTAGAGTGATTATGGCGGAGACTGCCGTCCCAGGTGTCGGACGGGGGGCAAGACAAACAAAGAGACTCCGGCGGTGGTGCCGGAGTCTCTGAAGTCGGTGGCTGCCGCAATAGGACTCGAACCTATGACCCGCTGATTAACAGTCAGCTGCTCTACCAACTGAGCTATGCGGCAACAGAACGGCGAGTATACCAAGGGGTATCGGCGCGATGGGTCCGAGACTTGAGGCCGGTTCCCTTTGGGCCGGTCAACCGCCCTGTTTGGCGCGGAGGGCGTCGACGTGGTCCACCTCGTCTTGCAGGTGCTGGACCCGCTCGCGCACCTGGGCCAGCAGCGTCTTGGGTGGGGTGGGGTCGAGCAGGTTCATCTTGTCGATCGCGTTCTGGAGTTCCCGTTGGTACTCGTTCCAGACCGGCGTCCGGGGGGTGAAAAACGCGTTGTGGCTCAGGGCCTGGTCGCGGAACAGCTTGATGTAGGGGTTGGGGTGCTTCGCGTAAAAGTCGGGGCTGACCTTGAGGAGCGGGGAGAACTTTTTCTGCCCCAAACAGAGAGTCTCCATACCTTCCTGGGACTGGAGGTACTTGAGAAACTCGAAGGCCTCCCGGGGGTGCTTGGCCCCACGGGGGATCGCAACGATGTCTTGTTCGACGATGACCCGGCCGGCAAGGTCGGGGCGGTCGTCCGGATGAGGGAAGGGGGCGGCCGCCCAGTCCAGCTTGGGGTTGTATTTTTGGATGAAGTTGGCCATCCAGACCCCTTGCATGACCGTGGCGACGCTACCGTCGATGAAGGCGTTCCGGGGTGAGTTGAACTGGCCAAACCCCTGCCGAAACGACTGCATCTGGCTCGACCCATAGCGCCGGGCAAAGCTCTGCATCCAGGTGAAGGCCCGGACGTTTTCGGGCAGATCGGTGGTGATCCGGCCTGCCTTGTCCATCAGTGTCCCGCCAAAGAAGTAGGGCCAGCTCCACGGCCACCACCCGGGCTCGGTCGGCAAGAACCCGGCCCTCGTGACATGGCCGTCCGAGTCTTTCCTCATGACCATCTCGTCCATCCGGTCTAGTTCACTGAACGTGCGGGGGGGCCGGTCAGGGTCCCAGCCAGCTTCGCGGAGGACGGCGCGGTTGTAGTGGAGCGCGGTCGTCGCCGGCGTCGCGGGGAGGGAGTACACCGTCCCCTTGTAGGTGCACAGGTCAAAGCAGGCAGGAATGTAGTCCGAACGCTTGATGCCGGCCTCCGCGCACATGCCGTCGAGGGGGGTCAAGGCGTGGTAGTAGGCATAGAGCGGCACGTTGGCGCCGGCGATGCCCGCCAGGTCGGGGGGAACTCCGGCAGCGGTCGCGAGCATCGTTTTCTCTTCGATGCCGCTGACCGAGAGGTACTCGACGTGGACCTTGTCCTGCCGCCGGTTGAAGTTGTCGATGACCCGGCGCATCGCGTCGGCCTCGAAGTCGGTCCACCCCGACCAGCACGTGACGAGGACGCGGCCGGGATATGTTTTGGGCCGCGACACCCGCTCCGTCTCGGCGACCGAGACGACCACGGCCGTCAGGGCCAGTCCCAGCCAGATGTTCCCGCCCTTCATGGCCGCCGTCAGTCTATCCCCGGTCCCGGTCGGGAGGCCCGGCGGCAACTCGGGGGCGCGCCCAGCGTATGAGCATAACAGTGACGACGCGGACCCTGCGACAAGACGAGAAGCTCTTGGCGGCGGCCAACCATGTGGCCAGCATCTTCTTTCCGTTTGTCGGGCCTCTGGCCTTCTGGGCGGTCGGCCTTGTCGTGTCGCGCTATGTGGCCTACCACGCCCGGGTCGCCCTTCTGGAAGCCGTCCTGTTCAAGGCGGCCACGGTGGCGGTCGGGATCGTCTCCTTGGTGCTCACCTTGACCAAAGTCAAAGAGACCATCGAGACGAGTGGGGCGGCGTTCACCTGGGACACGGTGTGGCAGGCCGCCCTGAAGTTCGTCGTCCTTTGGGCGCTCTTCTTTCTCGCCGAGTTCGTGACGGCGGTGCGGTCGCTCTTCCAGGCGCGGGACGCCTACCGGGGCAAGGTGAATCGCAAGACGGCGGAGCGGTTTGGTAACCGATACGGCCTCGAGCTCCGCGGCGGTTGAGGGGCTGGCACATTCTGCGCCTCGCCACCCTTTCGCTCACTCTACGTCCGTCGCCTGCCTGAGACATGGGCTTGGGCAGAAAGGGCGGCGTGCAGACGCACCTCTTGGGGAGGACGGCGGCGCAGGGACAGAGGCGGCGGGCCGGTTGATGAGATGACATCGACTCTCAGAAACAACAACGAGGCCGCAGAGACGGCCTCGCCAAAGTCGAACTGGTTGGTTGGTGGGCCTAACTGGATTCGAACCAGTGACCTCACCCTTATCAGGGGTGCGCTCTAACCAACTGAGCTATAGGCCCGGAGTCTGCGGATGATACCTCTTTGGCGGCCGGTGCTAGGACGGTCACCGACTTTGGCGGTTGATTTCCCGCCGGAGCCGGGCACCGAGGATCCGGCTGAGGGACAGGCTGGCGTCGTCACCGTCCAGGCCCATCACCGCGGCGGAAAGGTACGCCTCGTAGGTGCCCGACCATTCCACAAGCCGCATACCGTCGCTCTTGGCCCGGGGGTCCAGAAGTGCCGCCGAGACTTGCGGGGCGCGCAGGCGGCTCTCGCCAAGGAGGCTTCCTAGCCTGACCGCGACGCGTTCCGCCTTGACTGTCCCGGCCTCTAGGCGGGCCATCGCCGCCTCTGCCTCGCCAAAGCCCTTGCTGATCCTGGCCAGACCGTCGCCGACAGGGTCGGCCGGCCACGTGGCCAGCACCAGGGCGACGATCGCGACAGAGGCGGGCATACTGGTGTTTCGGCGGGGAAACGGGTTACGTTCAGGGTGGCCCGCGCGTCCGAACATAAAGACAAGCCGCGGCAATCTGCCAGACCGCTTCGGTATGCTTCATTGAAGTGTGCGCGGGCGTTTGGCCAGGCCGCACAAGGACGACACACGATGCTTCGCACGACCCGTACGTTCGCCCTGCTCTTGGCGACGGTCATTGCTGGTGCCGCCTCGGCCGCGTTCGACGGACCCGCACCTGTCGCTTGGCGCTGGGCTGAGTCGACGACCGCCTCTCCCGGCGGATCGCCCCAGGTCGACAGCCGCGCCGCCTACGTGGCGGTCGGCGGCTACATGTACGGCATTGACCGCCACTCGGGCAACCAGCTATGGAGGTTTCCTTCGGGCGAACCGATCGCCGGTGTCTTCCGCACGGGATGCGTCCTCGCCAACGGCGTCCTCGTCGCGATCTCCGACGACCGGCAGATGTATGCCGTCGACGTGGCCACTGGCGCCAAGAAATGGCAAGTCCCCCTCGGTGACACCGTGGTCGCGACCCCGGTCGTCGCCGGCGACTACGTGGTGGTCGGCACGACAAGGAACGACCTGTACGCCTACCAACTCGCCGACGGCAAGCCGTTCTGGTCCAAGCCGTACCACCTGGAATCCGTCCTCCACCCCTACCTGGCCGTGTGGGACAAAAACGTCATTTTGAGCACGGCTGACTCCAGCCTCATCATGGTCGACGTCGTCGCCCAGAAGGAGCGGTGGCACCGTGGCCTGCAACGGCTCTCGCCCGGCGCGTTCACCGTTTCCAACGACCGGGTCTACGTCAACTCGAACTCCTATCTGATCGCGTTCCGCGCCAACACCGGCGGCGACGTCTGGCAGGTCAACACCGGTGAGCTCCTCGCCGGTGCGCCGTCGGCGAGCCCCGACCTGGTGGCGACGGTGTCGCGCAGCGGCAAACTGGTGACTTACCGTGGCAACGGGAGGCCGGTCATGCCCAAGGGCGTGGACTTGTACTCGCCGGTGGCCGGTGCACCCATCGTGATCGGCAACAGCGTCATCGCGGCGACGAAGTCCGGATCGGTGAACCTGCTGGACGGCCAGACTGGCGACCTGAAGTGGAACTTCACGATCCCGCCGCTCTTCAAGGGCATCAAGGCCGCTCCGCAGGGCGGTCGGACCGGGGCCAATTCGGGCGGTGGCCCGGGCTTCCCCGGTGCCGGTGCACGCGGCGGAAGTTCGACCCAAGAGGGCGAAGAGATCAAGGCCGTCCCGGCGGTCTGGACGCCGACCTTGGACGGTGACTCGCTCTTTGTCCTTGCCGGTGACGGCAGCATGTTGCTCTTTGACAAGCGGTACGGCGTCGACCTGACCGCGCCGAGCGCGACGATGGCCTGGCCGAACGCCGGTGACCAGATCTGCGGGCTCGCCCCGTTGGAGATCGTCTTCAAGATCGAGGACTGGGGGGTCGGCGTCGACCCCAACAGCATCAAGGTGACGATCAACGGCCAAGAGTATTCGACCGAGCCCATGCGCGAGGGGTACGTCTCCGTCAAGGTGAACGCGATCAACCCGCGCAACAAGCCGCTTGCCGACGGACGGGCCACGTTGGTCGTCCACGTCACGGACTGGCTGGGCAATGTGCTGGACCAGAAGTTCTCCCTGACCATCGACAACAGCCTGAAGCCGTTGGGTTCGCCGAAGAAGCCCGAGTCGACGACCGGCGGGTTCCCCGGTGCCGGTGGCAAGGGTGGCGGCGGAGGCAGCGCGGACGGCGGATAGCACCGCCCGGCGATGAGCCCGCTCTTTTGGCAATACCTGTTGGCGGCCGAGCTGCCGCAGGACAAGGCGCAAGCGTTCTTCCGGACGCTTGCGCCTTCGCTTGACCCGGCGGCCGCCCTGCGCCAGTGGCGAGGACTGGGCGACGCGGAGAGGCGTCGGATAGAACTGTGCGACCTCAAGCGGTTTGAGAGGGCTATGGAGCGGGGCGTGGACATTGTCCCGCGTGACGGTCTGCCGCACACCTTGTTGGAGGTCCAGGCACCTCCGCAGGCGGTGTTCACCTGGGGCCACCAGGACGCATGGGACAGACCCATGGTCGCCGTCGTCGGCACCCGCGCCGCCTCGGCCTATGGCCGGGCGGCGGCGTTCAAGTTTGCCCAGTCCTTGGCCTCCGAAGGAGTCACGGTCGTCAGCGGCGGGGCCCTGGGGATCGACGCGGCCGCCCATGATGGCGCTCTTTCGGTCGGGGGCTCGACGATCGCCGTATTGGGCCACGGCATCGACAAGGTGTATCCCAGCAGCAACGGGCCGCTCTTTGAGCGGATCCGGTCCGCCGGACTCCTCATCAGCCCCTTCGCCGTCGGCGCGCCGTCTCTGCCCCAACGGTTTCTCCAGCGCAACGCCGTCATCGCCGGCCTTGCCCATGCGACGCTCGTGGTGGAGGCCCCGGCCGAGTCGGGGGCGCTCTCGACCGCCGTCGCCGCGGCTGAGTTGGGAAGGGAAGTGTTTGTCGTGCCCAGCACGATCCACCAGGCCTCCTTCAGCGGCTCTCACCGCCTCATCCGGGACGGGGCGACCCTGGTCGACCACCCGTTCCAGATCCTCGACCACCTCGGAATCGAGCCACGAGGCGACGTGCCCGAGGCTCCCCCGGCTCTGGACGGCACGGCCGGCCGGTTGCTGGAGGCCCTGGCCGAGGGAGGATTGACCGCCGACCAACTGGCCGCCAAGACCGGCGTGGCGCCCGACGAAGTCTTGGCGGAGATCACCATGCTCGAGGTCGAAGGCCGTGTCGTGCGTGACGGGCCGGGATACTCTCTCAAACCATGAAGGGCGTCTACTCCACCTGGGGGCCATACGGCTGGGGGGTCTACCGTGTCGAACTGGGCGGCGGGGAGGCAAAGTTTGAACCTACGGGTGGGGTGTCTGAGGGCGTCTTGGCGCCGGGACTTGTCGACGTGCACATCCACGGGGCCTTCGGGACCGACTTTATGTCGGCCGACCTGCCGTCGATGGTCAAACTTTGCGACCAACTGGCCGGACAGGGCTACGACGCCTTTCTGCCGACGACGGTGACGGCCCCGCTCGACGACGTCGTCGCGGCTCTGGGCAGCCTTCCCGACCATCCCATGGTCGCGGGGTTCCACCTGGAAGGCCCCTTCATCAGCCCCAAGCACCCTGGGGCGCAGCCGCCGGAGTCCATCGTCGTGAGCGACCCGGCCTGGGACAAGGTCCTCGACGACCCTCGTCTCCGGCTGGTGACCTTGGCTCCGGAGCAGCCTGGCGGGCTCGACCTCGTCCGGCGTTTGGCGGCCCGAGGCGTGGTCGTGAGCCTGGGGCACACCGACGCCACCTTTGACCAAGCGACCGAGGCGGCCCGGGCAGGGGCCGACCATGCGACCCACACCTTCAACGCGATGCGGCCGTTCCATCATCGCGAACCGGGCACGGTCGGGTGGGTCTTGCAAGACGACCGGGCCTACGCCGAACTCATCTACGACCGGACCCACGTGCATCCCGACGCGGCGTCGTTGCTCCTGCGGGCCAAACCCCAGGACAAGGTCGTCGGTGTCAGCGACAGCACGATGGCCTCGGGCCTGCCCGCCGGTACGCCCCTGACCATGTGGGGCCACGCCTGCGAGGTCGGCGACAAAACGGTCCGCTTGGCGAGTAACGGTGCGTTGGCCGGTAGCGCGGTGACGTTGCTTGATGTCTTCCAGAACTTAGCGGCCGACTTTGGGCCCGAGACGGCGGTGCGTTGTTGCTCGGTCAACCCCCGCGCCAGACTCCAATTGGCCGCTCCGCCCAAGAGATATCTCAGATTCGGCCCGGACCTCCGCCTGCGGGACATCCATGAGTGCTAAGATGGCGGGTGGCCGAGACGCCGCTGTCGAGGCTTACGCTTTATGAGCGGCCTATCTAACTTCAAGCGGGTGTTGCTGGGCAAGCCCATTGCCACCAAGCACGCGCACGACGAGCGGCTGTCAAACGTCTTGGGGCTCGCCGTCTTTGCCTCGGACGCCCTGTCATCGGTCGCCTACGCGACGGAAGAAGTCCTCCTGATCTTGGTCTTGGCGGGGACGGCGGCGTACGGGGGCCTCTCCGGCATCGCGGTCGGGCTGTGCGTGCTGCTGGGCATCATCGTCGTCAGCTACTACCAGACGATCCATGCCTACCCCGAAGGAGGCGGCAGCTACAGCGTCAGCAAGGCGAACCTTGGCCCTACGGCCGGGAAGATCGCCGGCGCCGCCCTACTCCTCGACTACGTCCTGACCGTCTCGGTGTCGGTCGCCTCGGGCGTGAGCGCGTTGACGTCGGCGGTGCCTGCCATCGAGCATGTCAAGGTGCCGATCGCCCTGTTCGTCGTCGTGTTCATCATGTATTTGAACCTGCGCGGGGCAAAAGAAAGCGGCATCGTCTTTGCGATCCCCACGTACGCGTTCATCATTTCGACCCTTGTCTTGGTCGTGACCGGCGTGGTGAGCGGGTTCGGTCATCCCGCGACGACACCCGTGATCCACCAACCGCCGGGCGGTTGGCACGAACTCAACCTCTTCCTGATCCTCCGGGCCTTTGCCGCGTCGTGTACAGCGATGACCGGTGTCGAGGCGGTGGCGAACGGCACGCAGGCCTTCCGAAAGCCCGAGGCGGACAACGCCTCCAAGACTCTGTTCCGGCTGGCGATCTTGCTGAGCGTCATGTTTGTCGGCATGAGTTGGAGCGCCCAGCACTTTGGCGTCGTGCCGATGGAGGCCGACAAGTCGGGCTATATGACCGTCATGGCCCAATTAGCCTCCCGGCTGTACGGGGCGGGCAGTGTCGGTTTCTGGGTCACCCAGATCACCACGTTCTCGATCTTGTTCCTTGCCGCCAACACCGCCTTCGCCGGGTTTCCCCGGCTGGCCAGCCTACTGGCCCAAGACGGCTACCTGCCGCGCTCCCTGATGAGCCTGGGGGACAAGCTGGTGTTCAACAACGGCATCATTGTCCTCGCCGGGCTGTCGTGCGTCCTGATCACCGCGTTCGGGGCAGACACCCACGCCTTGATCCCCTTGTACGCCGTCGGCGTCTTCACCGCGTTCACCCTGAGCCAGGCAGGCATGGTCGCCCGCTGGCGTCGCCAAGGCAAGGCGGGGTTGCCGATGGCCGTCAACCTTGTCGGTGCGGCCGCGACCGGACTCATGACGATCGTCTTGGCGGCGACCAAGTTTGTCGAAGGCGCGTGGGTCACGATTTTTGCCATCCTCGGCGTCATCCTCTTTTTCAACTGGTCGTCGAAGCACTACCACTATCTGGCCAGCGAACTGAGCGTCGACGCCGACGACACCCTGCCGAACGTCAAGACCATGGTGATGCTCCTGGTGCCCCGGATGCACAAGGGCATCCTCCAGGCGGTCGCCTACGCGAAGTCCCTGTCGAAGGACGTCCGGGCTGTCCACGTCACCCTTGACCCCAAGGGAGTCAAACAGGTGAAGGACGACTGGCAACGGTTTGGCGCCGACATCCCTTTGGTGATCCTGGAGTCGCCCTACCGCTCGCTGGTCGAGCCGCTCGTGGAGTATGTCGACGAGACGCTCGAGATCGAACCGACGATGATGGTCACGGTGATCGTCCCGCAGGCCGTGCCCAAGTATCCCTGGCACAAGATCCTGCACAACAACGCCGCGGTGCCGTTCCTTCGGGCCCTAGGCGGGCGGAAAAACGTCGTCGTCACAAACGTCAGATACTTCCTGAAGTGAGACCTTTATGATCGTCGAATCATACGAAGACGTCGTCATCCTTTCTGGTTCGCTGAACGCGAACCATTGGGAGACTATCCACACGGCGATCGCGTTGACGCTGAAGCGCCACCCGACCGGCGTCATCATCGACTGTAGCGGTCTCGTCGACATCACGCCCGAGGGGGCCGAGACGTTCCATTCGGCCATGCAGTTCGTCGGCGAACACGCCCACGCCCGCATCATCCTTGCCGCGGTGCCGGCCAACGTCCTCGAGGTCCTGAAAGGTGTGTCCGAACTCCGGTCCCAGTTGCCCGTCGTCGCCTCGGTCGACGAGGCGCGACGCTCCCTCGACCTGCTTGTCGCCGACGAAGGGACGGGCAAGAAGAAGAAGGACATCGGCAAAGCGTGCGACCGGTCGGTCCTCGCGACGGTCTGTCCCGGGACTTGGGACACCCACTTCCTTGAGGTGATCGCCGACATGTTCGAGGGCGGGAACACGCGGGTCGTGTTGTTCCTGCCGATCATCGTCCCGCGCGAACTGCCGATCCAGGCCCCGATGCCCGAATACGAAGTGAGCGCCTCGGCGTTTGCGGAGAGCGCCCAAGAGATCTTCCGGCGGGCCGGCGTGCCCTCCGAGGTCCGGATCGAGCGGACGCGTGAGTTCTCCAACGTGGTCGCCGACCAAGCTGACGAGGCGGCGGCCTGTCAGGTGGTGGTCGGTGTCTCGGCGTCCCACGACCAGGACGACGTCTCGGTCAAGGTGTTCCGGTCCCTTGTCGAAAAGGTGACCCAGCCGCTACTGATCGTGCGTGACCGGACGGACGCCCGGGTCACCCACGACCTTGTCGTTTGATCACTCTGCCGAGGAGGCTTCTTCGCCGCCTTCGCTAGCGGCGGCCGAGGGAGCATCGTCAAAGTCGGCCATGCCGCGCAATTGCTTGGTGGAGGCAAGGACGGTGTCCGGCGAGCAGAGGAAGGTGACCCCGTCTGGCAAAGTGATGTCGCTTGCGGCGATCTTGTCATTTTGCTTCATGCCCTGCACGTTGACGACGATCGCGTCGGGCAGCGCGCTGACCTGAGCCTGGACCGGCACGGTCGACATGGGCACCATAAGGGTCGCCGACTTCTTGGTGACGGCCAGGGGCTCGCCCTCGACCTTGACGGGGACTTGCACCTTGATGACGTCGGTGCCGAGCACCTCTTGGACGGTCATGTGCAGGATGCGCCGGCTGACGGGGTCGCGTTGGGAGTCCTTGACGACCACCTTCATTTCCTCACCGCCCAGGGCGAGGGTCGCCTGGAGAAGCCCGTGCTGGCCGGAGAGGACTTCCTTCACCGCTTCGCGCTCGGCCTGGATCAGGACGGTCTCGTTGCTCTTGCGGATGAGAGCCATCGGCAGTTGCCCGGAGTTGCGCAGGCGGTTGGTGGCAGCACTCGACACCTGGGAGCGCGGTTCAGCTTTCAGCGTGGCCATGTGAAATCCTCGGGAGGCGGGCGCAAGGATGCGGCCCGGTCGTCCAGGATTTCGGTTTGTACCCGGTCCGCTACGTCAGGGCCGGGTCCAACCGGCATAAAAGGCGGCCCGGGCGGCCTTGGCGCGGTCGACGCAGTCGGGCCCCGCCACGTTGATATGCCCCATTTTGCGGCCTGGCTTGGACTGGGCCTTGCCGTACCAGTGGACGTGGGCACCCGGCTCGGCACTAAGAGCTGCGCGCAGGCCCTCCTGCCAGTCACCCGCGTCCGGCTGCCCAAGCAGGTTGGCCATACAGGTGTCATGCCCGGTTGTCGGAGCCAAGGGTAGTCCCATGACAAGCCGGGCGTGCTGCTCGAACTGGCTCGGCCCGCCCCAGTCCAATGTGTAGTGCCCTGAGTTGTGTGGCCGTGGTGCGGTCTCGTTGACCATGAACGACCCGTCCTCTAGCTCAAAAAGCTCGACACCGAAGAGACCGTACCCCCCCAGGGCCTCGACGGCGGCGACGGCGACGGCGGAAGCGTCGACTCCGGCGGGGAACACCAAGTCGCAGACGTGGTCGGTCTGCACCGTCTCGACGGTGGGGAAGCAAAGGGTCTCTTGGGCCGACCGACAGACCATCACCGCGACTTCGCGGCGGAAGGGGACGAACGCCTCGGCCATCCATTTGCCGGACGAGGCGACCTCCTCGGCGTTGACGACGTCCTCCCGAGTGCGGAGGGTCTTTGTCCCTTTGCCGTCATATCCGCCAAAACGCGCCTTGAGGACCAGGGGCAGGCCGAGCCTCGCCACGGCAAGGTCAAGGTCTTCAAGGCACTCCACCGGCATTGCCTCGGGGCCAGGGACCCCTGCCCGCGAGTAGGCGGCCCGCTGGACAAACTTGTCCTGGACGGTCTGCATCGTCTCAAGACCGGGGACGACCCGGCTTCTGTCGAAGCCTGCCTGGCCGACGGCCTGGGCCACCACATGGACGGGGATGAACTCGCTGTCCCAGGTGACCTTGTCGCATTGCCCCAAGAGGACGGCGACGGTGGCCGGGTCGACGAGCAGGCCTTCGACGCTGTCGGCGACTTGGCTTGCCGGAGACCCGGCTGTGTCCAGGCTCAGGCAGCGGAGCCCCATGCGTTGCGCGGCCATGATGGACATGCGCGCCAGCTGTCCGCCGCCCAGAAACCCGATGTCGTAGTCGCTCATGTCTCCACCACCTGCTCTCGTCGGCAGGGGACCTTGGTGTTATGCTCCATGTCCACGTCACGGACGACTCCGATGATCTCAGGGTAGGCCACCCGGACCCCCGTCTGGGCCGCTTCCTCCTCGATCCACTCGACGACCGGGTCGATGGGGGAGAGGTCGGGCTTGGTCAGGTTCAGGCTGACTTGGCTCAGGTTTCGGCTGGCCAAAGGCAACCCCAGGGCGCGCACGCCTTGCCAACCCGGCGTGCCGCTTCGCCGCATTTGTCGGATATGGGCGGCGATCCGTTCTGCCGGGCCGGGGTCGGGAGTGTCCAAGTTCACGTTCATCGCGACGAGGAAGTCTCGCCATCCGACGACGGTGGCACCGAGAAACGGATGGGCATGAGACGGGCCGAAGTCGGGTTCGAGTTCACGGCCCAGCAGCCCGCCGAACCCGCCCTTGCGCAGGTCGGGTAGTCGGCGCCCCGCCTTTGACGAATGCTCATAGAGGAAGACCGGGACTTCGTGCGCCGTGGCAAACCCGGCGGCGAACCTTTCGATCGACCTCCGCAACTCGTCGGGGTCAAAGGCCCCCAGAGGCACGAAAGGGCAGACGTCAAGGCCGCCGACACGTGGATGGACGCCCCGGTGCCTGGTCAGGTCGATCGCGGGCAAGACCAAGTCGGCGAGCCGGGACGTCGTCGCAAAGACGGCCTCGCCGTCACCGGAATACGCCGTGACCGTCCGGTTGTGGTCGATGTCGGCCTCGCAAAAGTGGACGTCGAGGCCGGAGGCGTCGAGGAGGTCGCGGACTTGGCGGACGAGCGACCGTTCGCGCCCGAACGACCAATTGGGGACGCCCAGCAACCGCATTTACATGCCGATGATGTTGTAGCCGTTGTCAATGAACACGATCTGTCCGGTCACGCCTTTGCTGAGGTCGCTCATGAGATAGACCGCTGACCCGCCGACTTCCTTGGCGCCAAACTCGCGCTTCAGCGGCGACTTGTCGTGGACATAGGCGATCATCTCGGTCAAACCCTTCACCCCGCGGGCGGCGACTGTGTTGATCGGACCGGGCGACAACACGTTGACGCGGATACCCCGGGGGCCGAGGTCGACGGCGAGGTACCTCGCACAGGCCTCCAAGGCTGCCTTGGCCACTCCCATCACGTTGTAGTTGCCCACCGTGCGGGTCGAGCCCAGGTAGGACATCGCCATCACGCTGGCGTCGTCGGCGAGGACTGGCTCCAAGGTCCGGCACAGGGCGACGAGCGAATATGCCGAGACATCGAGGGCGATGCCAAACCCTTCGCGACTCGTCTCGATAAACCGGCCCTGCAAGTCTTCGCGCTGGGCGAAGGCCGCCGAGTGGACGAGGAAGTCGGCGGTGCCGAACTCTTCGCGGACGCGAGTGACGAGGGCCTCCATGTCAGACGCGACACCGAAATCGACTTGGACGGCCGACATGTTCGGGTAACCGGCGACAAGTTCCTTCACCCGTTCGAGCATCCGGTCGTTCTGAGCGCCGACCATGACCCGGGCTCCCTGCGCGTGGGCTGCCTCGGCGACCGCCCAGCCGATGCTGTTCTTGTTCGTGACGCTAAGGACGAGCCCCTTCTTGCCGTCGAGAAGCATGCGGGCGAGTCTACAAGAAAAAACGGCGCGCCGCTGATGCGACGCGCCCATACCCTCTTTGCTTCTCTGTTTCCCTGGTGTGAAAATCTTGTGTTCAGGTGGGCGCCCGAAGTCTTTGTCGTGCTCGCCCTGCACTATTCATCGGTGGTCTATGTCTGTTTCTTGACCCCAAGAACAAATTTGCATTCTGGTCAGCGTCACTTTTGACCAGGGGTTACACTCGCGGTTGATGCGACGACTGACGGGGACGTTCCTCGACGAGATCACCCACGACATCCCTTCCCAGAACTGGGGCATTGACGAGTGGAGGCGGGAGTTCCGGCTGTACCAGCGGATCGGCATCGACACGGCCGTCATCATCCGGTCGGGCTACCGGGACCGTTGCGTCTTCCCCAGCAAGGTCTTGCCCGGCCTGTTGCCGGTCTACGACGACCTAGGCCGCATGTTCTTGGACCTGGCCGAGGAACACGGGGTCAGCCTCTATTGGGGCACATACGACTCCGGCAGCCATTGGCACCGCCAGAGCTGGTGGAAGGAGGTCGACCTGAACAAGGCGTTCATCGACGAAGTGGTCGAGCGCTACGGGGACAGCCCGGCGTTCAAAGGTTGGTACATGACCCACGAGACCAGTCGCCTGGACAGCCACATCGTGGAGATATTCAACGGGATCGGCCGCCACTGCAAGTCGGTCAAGGACGTGCCGGTCCTGATTTCACCGTACCCTCAGGGCACGAAGCAGTTCGACGTCCATTCCGCGTTCACACTTCAGGAGTCCCTGGAGCATTGGCAGCGTATTTTCGACGCGACCCACGAGGCGGTGGACGTCTGCGCTTTTCAGGACGGGCAGATCCAGTATTCCGAGCTCCCGGCGTTCCTGTCGGGCATGCGCGGGCTCGCCGACCGGTATGGGATCACGACGTGGTCCAATGTCGAGAGCTTCGACCGCGACATGCCCATCAAGTTTCCGCCCGCCGACTGGCGCTACCTCAGGCTGAAGATGGAAGCGGCGTCGGCGACGGCGGAGAAGCTCGTCACATTCGAGTTCGCCCATTTCATGTCGCCCTACTCGTGCTATCCGGCCGCCCGCAATCTGTTCAAGCGGTATTGCGAGTGTCACGGGCTGGATTTCGAACCGATCTGATGATGCTTTGCCGGAAATGCTTGACTCGGCGACGAGTTTTTGCTGTATAGTTTTCACGTTGGACTGTGCCTGTCTGCACTCATCGCCCGCTTCCCCATCCATAGTTCAGGAGGCGGGCCTTTTCATTCCAGACTTTTGGCCCGACTTTCAGTAGGTCTTGCAAACATCCCTACCCTGACCTCGGTATTTCGCGATACGGACGCGAACAAGGGCGGCACTCAGACTGCCCAGGGCGTGCCCGTCTCCGGTAACGGGGGGAATGAGATGAGACAAGCACCAAAACTATGGGTACCGATCGTCGCCACCGTGATCTTCGGTGGTGCCGGCGCCACAACGTGGATGTGGGTGACATCCACCGACCAGGTCAAGTCCGACGCCGGACATCAGTCGCTGCGCCAAGCGATTGTCGCCCGGGCCGTCACGCCGAGCGAGGCTGACCGGCTCGCCAGCGCGCCAAGTCTGCCGACGGGTGCGACCAGCATGACGGTCGATGACAAGTTCGTCTACGTCTACTCAGGCAACAAGCTGATGAAGGTCGACAAGAACTCGTTGCAGATCGTGAACTCGGCCGACCTTATCGCCGCAGGGCCGGCACCAAAGTCAGGCAAGCACCAGATCGCGACGCCGTCGCTCGACTGAGCGGCGTGACTTGAGTAATCTCCGCTCCATGAGGGCGGTGGTGGTGGTGATGGACGGGTGTGGCGCGGGCGCCGCACCCGACCACGCCGCGTTCCATGACGGCGAAGCCGTGGCCACCCTGGCCAACGTTTGGCGTCATTGCGGGGGATTGGACGCCCCGAACCTTGAGAAGTTGGGTCTCTTCGCCGCCGCCGGGGTGGGCTCGTCGCCCGGTCGATTTGGACGGCTGAGGCCCCTGAGCCAGGGAAAGGACTCGGTGACCGGACACTGGGAAATGGCGGGGGTGGTGACCGAAGTGGCCTTTCCGACATACCCCCAAGGGTTCCCCTTGGCCTTGGTCAAACAGTTTGAGGAGGAGTGCGGCGTCCAGACTCTGGGTAACCGGCCCGCCAGCGGGACTCAGATCATCGCCGAACTCGGTGAACAGCACCTGGAGACCCACTGTCCCATCCTTTACACCAGTGCCGACTCGGTCTTTCAATTGGCGGCCCACGAGGAAGTCGTGCCGGTCGACAAACTCTACGAGTGGTGCCGGACCGCCCGTCGGCTGTGCGTCGCCCCGAACAACGTCCAGCGGATCATCGCCCGCCCGTTTGTGGGGAGTCCGGGGGCGTTCAAGCGTACGGAACACCGCAAAGACTTTCCCCTCGACCCCCCGCAAAACTTGGTGGACGTGATCGGCGACGTGGCAGGCGTGGGCGTCGTGCCCGAGTTGTTCAATGCGCGTGGGTTCAGGGCGGGCCGTCGCACCCAGAACAACGCCGAGCACGAAGGGGCCTTGTTCGAGGCCTTGGAGTCAGACGCCCGGTTCATCTTCGCTAACTTTGAAGACTTCGACATGCTGTACGGCCACCGGCAGGACCCCGACGGGTTCGGTCGATGCTTGGAGACGTTCGACAAGATGTTGGGGCGACTGCTTGCAAGGCTTGGCGACGACGACCTGCTCGTGATCACGGCCGACCATGGCAACGACCCTACCGACGCCTCGACCGACCACACCCGCGAGTATTCGCCGGTCGTGCTCTGGTCGACCGCGCTCAACGCAGCGGACATGGGTGATGTGGACGGTCTGACCGCGGTGGGGGCGACGGTGGCGGCCTGGCTCGGCGTGCCATGGCGGGACGGGACAAATCTCTTGGGACTTTGACCCGGACCTGGCTGATCCGGAGTAGAGAAGGGGGAACCAGGTGGCAGCGAATGATTGACCAGACGATGAGGAAGCCCCAGCCGTGCCGCTCGACCGTGCCAAGCCTGCCTGCGCCGCGAACAGAGGTGGAGGGCTGACATGTCGATCAGGCCAGTCGAACGAGTCTCGTCGGCCGTCCCGACCCTTGAGGGCGCAGGTGTCCGCTTGCGTCGCGCCTTCGGATTTCATGACCCGGGCATGTTCGACCCGTTCCTCCTGCTCGACGACTTTCGTAACGACGTCCCCGAGGACTACCTTGCCGGATTCCCTTGGCACCCTCACCGCGGGATCGAGACCATCACCTACGTTTTGGCCGGCACCGTCGAACATGCCGACAGCCTGGGCAACCGCGGGGCCATCGAGGCCGGTGACGTCCAGTGGATGACGGCGGGCCGGGGCATAGTCCACCAAGAGATGCCCCAGGGCGACGCCCAAGGGCGCATGCACGGCTTTCAGTTGTGGGCCAACCTGCCGTCATCGCAGAAAATGACCGCACCACGGTACCAGGAGGTCAAGGCCCCGGAGATCCCGGTGGTCAAGGACGACGACGGCACCGAGGTGCGCGTCGTGACGGGTGAGTTCTGGGGGCGTCGGGGCCCGGTCGAAGGGATCGCCGCCGACCCGGTCTACCTCGATGTCTTTGTGCCCGCCGGGCGTCGAAAGGTGTTGCCGATGGACACGAGACTCCAGGCCTTCGCCTACGTTTTCGCCGGATCGGGTGCGTTCGCCGACGCCTCCGAGCCCCAGGACATGCCGACCGACGTCCCCGGCGGGGACGGGACACCGGTGGAGAACCGGTCGCTGGTGTTGTTCTCCAGCGGCGACGAGGTCGTGGTCGAGGCTGGCGACGAAGGGGTCCGGTTCCTGCTCGTCAGCGGACAGCCCTTGCGTGAACCAGTCGCCTGGCGCGGGCCGATCGTGATGAACACCCAAGAGGAACTTCAGAAGGCGTTCAGCGACTTGCGCGACGGCACGTTTCTCGACGGCTGACGCCAGAAAACAAATATGGTCGGAGCGGCGAGATTCGAACTCGCGACCTCTTCCCCCCCAGAGAAGCGCTCTACCAAGCTGAGCCACGCCCCGACGACGCAGACTATACCCTCCGGCCCCGGTGGGGCCGGAGGTCGCTTTGTGTCAGTGGGCCTCGGCGGGGGTCGGCAAATAGGCCGTCCGTCCGTAGGTCATGTAGGCACGCCACACCACGCTGGCGTCGGCGGTGCGTCCCCGCAGGCGGTTGTCCACCGCGGCCGCTTCGTTAAGGGCCTTGGTCGAATCGACGAGGCGGTTCTTGCCGCGCAGGCCTACGGCGTTGGCAAGGTGCCCCAGCGCGTAGGTTTTGCAAGATGCCGCGGCAGCCTGGCCGTATGCCGCGGCCTGGTCGGCGTGGCCCTGGAGGGCATGGACCAAGGCAAGGCCGGTCAGGGCTTCCTGAGAGTCCGGCTTGGCCTCGATGGCGGCCTCAAAATACACCTGGGCGTTGGCCAGCCGGTCAGCGATGACCTGCTTCTGGTGGTCCTTTTCTGCGTCGCTGGCGTCTTTCGCCAGTGGCCTGGCCATGACCGCGCTGTCGACGATCTGACGGCCCCGCTCGACGAGGACGTCCGCGCTGCCCGGGTCGGCCATGATCGCCGTCTCGAAGTGCCGTTGGGCACCCGAGTAGTCGGCCAGGCTGTGCATCCGCGTCGACATGTACGAGTTGACGATCGGTGAGCTGGGATCGACCGCGGCGATGCTGTCGAGGACGGATCCCAGCGACGACGTCTTGTCGCGCAGGACCGAAAGGTACGCGGTCGCGTAGAGGACCCCGATGTTGTCCGGCGCGGTGAGGGCAGCCTGCTTTTCGGCGGCCAGGGACTCCGCGGTGTTGCCCACGGTCTGGTACACGACCGCCATCAGGGCGTAGGTGTAGCCGTCCGGCGCCCCTCGCCGTTTGAGCCGGTCGACGGCGTCGATGGCGGCGGCCATGCGGCTGGACCGAATGAGGGCGAAGAGGTACCGGCTCGCCACCATGTTGTCCTTGACATTGCTTTCGAACGGGTCACGCAAAGCTTCGGCGACCAGGGAGTAACGGCCCGCCGCGAGCAGACTGTCCGCCCAGGCCTGGACGCCGCCGGCCGGTGGGCGCGCCGGCGTGTTCGCCACGGAGTTCTCGCTGATCGTCCGGGCCGCTTTCGCCGCGTTCTTCAACGCCTCGCCGACCACGGCCCTGACTTCTTCCGGGCTGTTTTGGGTCGTCGCGCTGAACGCCCGTCGGAGACTGACCGCCGAGACGATCTGGAGGGCCTGGGTGTCCGTCTTGTCGGACTCCAAGACGTCACGAGCAAACTTCTCCGCCAAATCGTACGTGCCTTTGCCGTAGTTCGCCCGGGCTAACAAGAGCAGGGCGCGCTTGTCGCCTGGTTTGATCTTCAGGGCCGTCCGCCCCGAGGTCACCGCGTCGCCCCACTTCTTGACGGTGAGGGCTTCCTGACCCTTGGCAAGGTGGTAGTCGGCGCCTTTGGCCAATTCGTTGTTGATGTTCAGGGTGAGGGTCTTCTCGCCCTTCTCGCCCTCGGTGGTGTAGGCGACCAGCTTGACCGTGTAAGGGCCGTCGTTTTCGCCCAGGGTGTCGATTTGGAAGATGTAGGGGGTGCTGGACTTCGAGTCCTTAAGCTGGTCTCCGACATACATCTCGACCTTGGTCACGAGGTTGTCGCTCCGGACGGTCGCCCGCAAGGCGTATTCGCCGTGGACCTCGTCGCCGTTCTTCGCGTCGGTGATGACCTCGACTGACGCCGACGCCACGGCGCAGCAGACGATCGACAGGAGGCCCACAAATGTATGTCGCACCATGTTCACTGATCCTTTGTCCATTTTATTATGACGGTTCTCAACCTATACCGCCGCGTCGCCCCGTTCGCGGGTACGGACGCGCACCGCGTCCAGGAGTTTCTCGACAAACACTTTGCCGTCGCCGGGCTGTCCGGTCCGTGCCGCCGTGACGATGGCCTGGACCACCCGGTCGGCGTCCGCGTCGGGGACGACCACTTCGATCTTCGACCGGAAGGGAAGGGAGGTGAGAATCTCCTGTCCGGCGAAAAGGACGGCCGCCTCCGGGTTGCTGCCCGACCCTCGGGCGTCGGAAACGGTCATCCCGGTGACGTCCATCGCCGCGACGGCCGACTTGACGTCCTCAAGGCGATGGGGGCGGACATAGGCGATGACACGGACCATGTCAGAGGAACCGGTAACGGCGGACGTAGTAGGCGACGCGGAAGGAGTAGGTGATGAAGTTCAAGGTGTCACGGTAGAGGTCTGCAGTGGCGCCTAGTTCTTCGCCCGGAAGCCGTCGGCGCATGAGCATCGACAGGTCGCACGCGACATAGACTGTGGCCAAGACAGCGAGGACGATCGAGAACGCGGCGTCCGCGGGACCGAGCCACTGCAGCCACGCCGCGACCCCGCCCGCCAAGAGGGCGGTCGCCGACCCGAGCACCGCGTAGCCAAAGTGGCTGAAGTCGCGCCCAGCGACCAAGGTGTACGTGACAAGTGTGACGGGCACGATGTAGACAAGTCGCAAGTCGACACCGAGTTCTCCAAGGCTGGCCACCAGTGTCCCGACGAAAGGCTGGAGTCCCAGGCAGAGCAGGGCGCTGACGGAAGATTCCGCGCCACGGTGGGGCACCAGCCTCCTGACGAAGGTGAGCAGGATCAGGACGACAAGGACGCCTAAGCCGGCTTGTGCCGCGCCCAGGTCAAGGGGACGCCCGACGAAGACGGCGCTGACGACCGTCGTCGCCGACCACGCCATGACGGTCCTCCGCTTGAAAGCCAGGCCGACACGGTACGGCGCGTCGGCGACGTGGCCGGGCACGACGTAGGGTTCGGGGAAGGTGTCACGCACGCGACTCAATTGTACGCGGCAACGTCGGGTGTCGGTGCGTGGTGAAGGAAGTGGTCGGGATGAGAGGATTCGAACCTCCGACCTCTGCGTCCCGAAAACTGCTCTGTCAGGTTCTACTCTGTCCGAGCAGATTCAACGAGGGTTCCAGTCGTGCCCAGGAACACCAGATCCAAGAAGTCTCCACCAGACGCGCGAGCGATTAGCGATTCCGGTTCGGCTAGGTCTCGCAAGACACTTTCAAGCTGATGAACGACGATGCCGCGATTCGCGAGCAACATTAACTCCTCCGGGTACTTCATGCGGTGGACGACAAGTTCACGCGACCACGTACAACCCGGTGCGAGCCGCGCAAGCATTGACCGCTTCTGGGGATGGTCGAACTTCTTCGCGATCCATTCATTTGCACCGCGTTCCAACTGGTCGGGAGTTCGAGTGCCCGAACTCGTCGCCGCGCGTCCGGTCGCTTTCTGATCTTCCTTGGTCAGCCGGAACAGATAGCTGACGGGGTTCACGGAAGCCTGTACTTCGACGTGGCGACACTCTAGGCCGTTGGCCGTGGGCCGAACGGCTAGTAGGTTCATTTCATGAACACCCAACTTGACTCCGCGAATGGTGAAGAATCCGGAGCGGTTCAACCACTCCTGTACGAGTTCTTCCGCAAGTAGGGCCATTGAAGCGAAGATTACCTGTGCTCACAGCCTTACCTCGTCAGGCAGAGTTGCCTTTTCAAACGATTCAAAAATCGTCAGAGAGGCACTGTAGCCCTATTTCGAGCTACAGAGAGCCGCCATGGCATTCCAACGCGGAATCATTCAGGGGAACTTTGCCCGAATTCGGGCGAGCATCACGCAGGGATCGAAGCCAATGGCTTCCGCCAAGTCCATGAACTCAATCACGTCCAGACGACGTGTGACGTGGTAATGGCAGACAAGGCAGGTTGTGACAGATCTGTGCGGAGAGCAACCTCACCTTGAGAACCAACGTCCCGCTTGCTTCCGAGGCGCGTTTGGCAATCGACTCTCAGCCAAGACGGAGCAATTACGTCTTCACGACCGCGAACGGCAAGCCCGGTCTCCCCGGACAACCTCACTCGCGACTTTCGGCAGTGGGCCAAGAAGAACGGTCTTGAGGGAATGAGACTCCATGACCTTCGCGGCTCGTACGTCTTCCCCTTGATCGAATCCGGCGCGGACATCCGCACGGTTCAAGAACTGGCGCGTCACTCGGATTCCCGGACGACGATGGAAGCCTACGCGCGACCTCGTCAACCGGTCAAAGAACAGGCCATCGAAGGGCTACGGCGGCACTGGGGTTGAAAGTTTGCAGAATAGAACCCAGACGGCCTAGACTCAAAATGAAGGTGGTCGGGATGAGAGGATTCGAACCTCCGACCTCTGCGTCCCGAACGCAGCGCTCTACCAAGCTGAGCCACATCCCGACAGTGCTCGTCACATGCCACGGCACGCGACAGACCGGTCGCCCATTATACATCGGGCCTGCCTCCACCGGGGACCGGTGGGACTTCACGACGCCTTAGACCATTTTGGGCCAAATGGTGGACAGCCAAACGAGGCGTGCAACACCGTGGCCGTTCTCGAAATGTCCGGAAGCGAAACGATTCTTGTACTAATGAGAGATGATCCTCCTGGGGGTCAAGACCCTGTCAAGACCACGGGGGTTTTCTTTGGCTTTTTCGGTCTAGCTGTGTTACAATTCCGGAATCTCAATGTGCCCGACGCCGCGCACGGACAGGGGAGAACTTCACATGGACGACCGGTCGCCCATGGTGCAGTCAGTCGCCAAGACGATGAAGGCCCGGATCGACCAAGGCGTCTATCCGCCGGGTCGTAGCTTGCCCAGTGAAAGGGCTCTCGCGCAGGAACTTCAGGTCAGCCGCCTTGTTGTGCGGCAGGCCCTGGAAGCCTTAGGCGAATCGGGCCTGATCGTGTGCAAACCCAACTGCCGTCCGGTTGTGAAGGGGGTGTGGGCCAAGCCGAGCCGGACCAATCTGTCCGGCCCTCGACACGTCTCCATTTGGTTGTGGCCCAACACGGCCTATTACAGTGCGTCGTGCATGCTCAAGGGCATCCAGTCGGTGCCCGTGCCTTCCGACGTGAAACTCGTCGTCGGTGGCGCGACGGGGGCGACCGATTTCGACGCCTGCGTCGAGGCCGAGCGGAAGTTTCTTCTTGACGTCTCGCGTGACGACCATGCCGCCGGGGTGATCGTCTGGTACATCGGCACCGAGCGGAACGTCGCCGCCCTGGAGGCGGTCCGGGCCGCCGGCGTCCCCATCGTCTTTGTCGACCGTGCCCCGCCTCGACCGTTGGAGGGAGACTACGTCGGGACGGACAACGTGTCCGCCGCCCAAGCTGGCGTGCGCCACCTTGTGGAGTTGGGTCATTCGCGGATCGCCTTCATCACCAACCAGGACAAGGCTTCGACGGTCCGCGACCGGAACGCCGGTTACCGACGGGCGCTTCAGGAAGCGAGGATCCCGTTCGACCCCGACCTGGTCCGGTGCGAGACCGCCGACGAGCCTGAAGGGGTCGAGCCGGCCCTTGACGAACTGCTAAAGCTGGACAACCCACCCACCGCCGTGGTCGGCGTGAACGACCACATCGCCCTGCATGTCTACGAGGGGCTCGAACGCCGGGGCCTTTCCATACCTCAGGACATGTCGGTCCTTGGATTTGACGGACTGCTCCGCTGGGTGACCGGCGGCGGCTATCTCACCTCGTGTTGTCAACAATTCGAGCGGATCGGCCAGATCGCCATCGAACTCCTGATGGAGAGGATGGTGGGTGACGACCCGGTGGCGCACCGCCACTACCTGCTCGACGCCCCACTTGCCTTGTGCGGTTCGACCGACAAGCCGCGCAAGCCCAACGACCGTGCTGCGTTCAAGTTCTCGGAGAAACAATCCTTATGAGAAGGCTGCGAAGGCGTGGTTTCACGCTCATTGAACTGCTCGTCGTCATTGCGATCATAGCGATCCTCGCCGCGATCCTCTTCCCTGTCTTCGCCCAAGCGAAACGTGCCGCCAAGGGCTCGGTGGCGATCAGCAACGCCAAGCAACTGGTCCTCGGCCAACTGATGTACTGCGGCGACTACGACGACATGATCTCCCCGGTCATCCAATTCGACAGCGCCTGGCACATGCTCCCGTTCACCTACGTGCAGCAGCCCTACATGAAAAACTGGGGGATCTTGATGGATCCGACCGGGCCGTTGCCCAAGGACACGGACACCGCCGCGAGCGGCTATGACCTGGCGGTCTACGGCCAGTGGGGCATGCCTCCGCGCAAAGCGGCGACCGACGGCTCGTTCAGCCAATACCTGTTCGGGCAGTCGGCCACCGGCGCGGCGATGACGAACGGCGAGGTCTACACCTACGACGGCATCGCGGGCATCGGCAACACCCCCAACGGGGTGGGATGCGGCTCGGGACAAGACTGCTCGAACTGGGCCGGAGCGGGGTACCGGGGCGGGCAGACACCGTCGCTGTCCACCACTGCCGTGGCTAGTCCGGCCGAACAAGTCATGATGGCCCAGGCCGGTTCATGGGACTTCATGTGGCAACAGGACAACGCGGACAGCTTCGACCTGTACTTTGCCGACTGCCAGTACAACACCTACGGGTGCAACCGGGTCGCTTCCGCTCCGGTCGCCCGGTTCCGTGACGGGGACGGCCCCAGTGTCGGCTTCTACCCGTGGCCTGCGGCCCTGCCGGCAAACGCCAAAGAACCGACCGGGATGACCGTCTGGGTCGGTGTCGACGGCCATGCCAAGTCGACCGCATGGCGGAGCTTGATGGGGCAGACGGTGGAGATACCGCCGATCAGCAACAGTGTCCACAAGGCGATCAAGGCGTTCTGGCCCGCTGGATCATGAAGGCCCTCGCTCTGATCCTGGCGGGCGTCGGCCTGCTCGTCCTGGTCGGGTGCGAAAGCAGCCCGACGGCCTCGGACGACGCGGCCATGCGCAAGCGACTGGGCAACGGCCCTCCGACAATGCCGGGCGCACCGGGCACGGGGCCAGCCCCGAAGGGGGCCCGCCAAGACGAGCGCATGGCGGAGCAAGGCCAACAGGCTCCGCCGGGTCGCTAAAGAAAATGAACAAAGTCAGCCCGGCAGACGCCGGGCTGACCCCTATAATCGACTGAGCTTATGTCTGCAGAATTTGATGTCGCGATCATCGGCGGCGGCCCGGGAGGAACGACGGTCGCCTCCATGTTGGCCACCCACATGCCCCAACTCAAGGTCGGCCTCTTTGAGCGGGAAGTGTTTCCCCGGCCTCACATCGGTGAGAGCCTTCTCCCGACCGTAGGCATCGTCTTGGACGAGATCGGGGCGTGGGACAAGATCGAGGCCGCCGACTTTCCGATCAAGATCGGGGCGACTTACAAGTGGGGGTGCACCGACGACCTGTGGGACTTCAACCTCCTCGACACGTCGATCGTCAACGTTGACGACCCCCGCCCGGGCAAGTACGACGGGTGGAGGGTGAGTGCCGCGTTCCAGATCGACCGGGCCCCGTTCGACAAGATCCTCCTCGACCACGCGGCCAGTCTGGGTGTCCACGTCCAGGACGGCAACGGAGTCCACAAGACCCGGACGGCGGGAGACCGCGTCGACAGCC